>NZ_JBEOXS010000010.1:0-179088 GCF_040296705.1 Streptomyces sp. NPDC002055 | reverse complement strand
CGTGTATTTGTGGCCCCCAGGGCCGTAAATATACGTTCCGGAACCCCCCACCCCGGAGGCCCCGCCCCCGCACCCACGACGTACCTCTCCGCACCCGGCACCCGGCACCCGGCGCTCAGAGCGACGCACCCACCCCGCTCACCACGACGCACCCCGCCCGCCCCCACGACGCCCCGCCCCCGCCCTAACCCACAGCCTCCGGCACGATCAGCATCCGGGAGTCGACCGGCAGCGCCAGCCCCCCGGACGCGAGCGCCGCGGCGATCCCCAGCGCCCCGTCCAGCGGATCCCCCGCCGGTTCCACCGGCTCCGCATCCGGGAGCTGCCGGGCCAGTTCCTCCCGCAGCGGAGCCAGCAGCGGCTCGCCCATCCGGAACAGCCCGCCGGTGAGGGCGAGACGACACCCCACGCCCTCCGGGCGGACCGCGGCCGCCGCCTCCGCGATCGACCGGGCGGCCTCCCGGAGAACGGCCCTCGCCACCGGGTCCTCGGCGGCGCACCGGCCCACCTCGGGAGCGAACCGGGCCAGTACGGCGGCCCGGTCGGCACGCGGATACAGCAGCCCCGGCATCCCCGCCGCCGGACCGAACACGGCTTCCAGCCGCGCCAGCAGAGCCGCCGACCCTCCCGCCCGGCCGTCGTGGGCGCGCAGCGCCGCCTCCAGGCCCGCCCGGCCGATCCAGGCTCCGCTGCCGCAGTCGCCCAGCAGATGCCCCCAGCCGTCGGCCCGCCGCCATCCGCGTCCGGCCGGGCCGAGATCCGTGCCGACCGCGATGAGCCCGGTGCCCGCCACGACCGCCGCGCCCGCCTGCTGCCCGAGCGCCCCGGCATACGCGGTCACCGCGTCGGCGGCGAGCGCCAGCCGCCGGGCCCCGAGCGCGTCCGCCAGGGCACCGGGCAGCCGGGCCCGCAGCTCGTCGCCGAGCGTCGCCATGCCCGCCGCGCCGACGGCGACGGCGGACGGCGGTCCGGCGGCGCCGGTGCGGCCGAGCAACTCGCGCGCCGCGGGCAGCAGAAGCTCCAGGAAGTGACCGGCGTCGACACCGGCCGGGCCGATGCGCGCCGGGGTATCGGAGGCCACGGTGGCGACCGGCCGGGCGTCGTCGGGCCGCGCGATCGCGACGCGCATCCCCGAGCCGCCCGAATCGACACCGAGGACCCACGGGGACAGGGGTGACCTCATGACCCGGCTCCAAGGTGAGAAGAGGAGGAAGCGGAAGGGGGCGACGACCGCAGCCTAAGCGCAGGAGTGCGGCTCGGCGGATTCCTCGGCCGCAGGGCTGCCTGCTCCTTGTTAGCCGGACGTTAGGGGAGCGGCAGCTTCGCGATAGTGCCCCCGAGCAGAGTGAGTGACGTACCGAGGAAACAACGACACCTGCTGACCCGGGGGGACCTGAAATGAGCTCCAGCACCACTGTCCGCACCGCTCGTCGCCGCGGCCTGCGCATGGCCGCTCTGGCCCTGACCGCGGCCGCCGGCCTGACCCTGACCGCCTGCTCCGGCTCGGACACCGCCGACGCGAAGCCCGCGGGCCGCACGGACAAGGCTGCAACTGCCGCCGAGTCCGGCGGTACGGGCTCCTCCGCCGGAGAAAAGGGCTCCGATGCCGGTGCCGAGGTGGGGACCAAGTCGGGCACCGCGAAGCAGCCGGGCAGCTCGCCCACCGCCAACGGCGGCAAGGCGGCATCCCCGGTCCGCACCCAGCCCTTGGCGGACGGCGTCAGCAAGGCCGAGATCACCAAGGTCGGCGCCCAGCACTACCGTGCCAAGATCGTCGCCCGCGGTTCGGTCCTGGCCACGATGGAGGCGAAGGGGCAGGACGACGGGCTCGACGCCAACGACATGTTCGTCGTGCTCACGTCGGACGGTCAGGTCCAGTCCTGGATGGGCGGCGGGCACCAGGGACCGGGCACCTTCAAGATCGACGGCGGCTGGACGGTCAAGGTCACGAAGCTCGGCGAGCTCCACTACCGCGCGCAGTTCTTCAGCGAGAGCGGCGACGCGGACGACACGGTGGAAGCGAACCAGCACGACGTCGGGTTCGTCGCCAACGGCGTGTCCATCGTGCTCAGCGCCGGCGGCGTGATCAGCGCCCACCAGTAGTGGCCCGCCGGCTGCGGTGGTGGAGCGGGCTCCGGCGGGGCGGCTCCACCACCGCAGTGACGGAAGGGACCGCGGGGCTCGGCAGGCATCCCGGGGCGTCTCGCCGGCGGCCGGGTCGCGGGGTCGCGGGCACGGCGCCGTGCGCACGGCCGTCTCCGAGCGCCTCGCCGGAGCCGCCGAAGGACGGGACGGCGCTCCGGAGACGCGGAAGACGCTCACCCGGTGTGCCGGAAGCGGCGGACCGCGCTCCGTACGCCAGTAGAGTGATCCCCTGTGGCAGCACTACCGTTGAACGAAGTTGTCGAGCCCGGATGGGCACAGGCCCTGCAGCCCGTCGCCGGACGCGTCGCCGAGATGGGTGACTTCCTGCGCGCGGAGATCGCTGCCGGCCGCACCTATCTGCCCGCCGGAGCCCATGTCCTGCGCGCCTTTCAGCAGCCCTTCGACGAGGTGCGGGTGCTGATCGTGGGCCAGGATCCGTATCCGACCCCCGGCATGGCCATCGGTCTCAGTTTCGCGGTGGCTCCCGAGGTGCAGCGGCTGCCCGGCAGCCTGGAGAACATCTTCCGGGAGCTCAACACCGACCTCGGACTGCCCCGCCCCTCCAACGGCGACCTGACGCCCTGGACGAAGCAGGGCGTGCTGCTGCTCAACCGGGCCCTCACCACCGCTCCCCGCAAGCCCGGTGCGCACCGGGGCAAGGGCTGGGAGGACATCACCGAGCAGGCCATCCGCGCTCTGGTCCAGCGGGGCAAGCCGCTGGTGTCCGTGCTGTGGGGGCGGGACGCCCGCAATCTGCGGCCGTTCCTCGGCGACCTCCCGGCGATCGAGTCGGCGCATCCCTCACCCATGTCCGCGGACCGCGGCTTCTTCGGCTCACGGCCGTTCAGCCGCACCAACGACCTGCTGATCCGCCAGGGCGCGCAGCCCGTGGACTGGCGGCTGCCCTGAGCCGGCTGCCCTGAGTCGGCGGGCCGGCCCGGCGCCGGGACCGCGCCGGTGTCGGGCGACGGCGCGGTGTCAGGCCACGGCGGTGTCGGGCGACGGCGCGGTGTCAGGCCACGGCGGTGTCGGGCGACGGCGCGGTGTCAGGCCACGGCGGCCCGCACGCAGAGCACGTCCGGCAGATGCGAGGCCAGCTGGCTCCAGCTGTCGCCGTCGTCCGCGCTGGCGAAGAGCTCGCCGTTGCGGTTGCCGAAGTAGACGCCCGCCGGGTCGGAGTCGTCCACGCACAGCGCGTCCCGCAGCACGGTGCCGTAGTGCGGCTCCTCGGGGAGGCCTGCGGAGAGCTCCTGCCAGTCGGCCCCCGCGTTCTCCGTGCGGTACACCCGGCACCGCCGGTCGGCCGGTACCCGGTCCGAGTCCGCGGTGATGGGGAAGACGTAGGCCACGTCGGCGCGGTGCGGGTGGGCGGCGACGGAGAAGCCGAAGTCGGAGGGCAGGCCCTCGCCGATCGACGTCCAGCCGGCCCCGGAGTCGTCGCTGCGGTAGACGCCCCAGTGGTTCTGCAGATACAGCCGGTCGGGGTCCCCGGCGTCCTGAGCGATCTTGTGCACGCACTGCCCGAACTCCGGGAAGTGATCCGGCAGGAAGACCGCCTCCACTCCGGAGTTGGACGGGGCCCAGCTCTCCCCGCCGTCCCGCGACCGGTAGACCCCGGCCGCGGACACCGCGACCGTCACCGCGTCCGCGTCCCGCGGGTCCGTGACGACCGTGTGGACGGCGAGCCCGCCGCCGCCCGGCTGCCACTCCTCCCGCGTCGGGTGCTCCCAGAGCGGCCGCACCAGCTCGAAGCTCTCGCCCCAGTCCTCCGAGCGGAACAGCGCCCCGGGCTCGGTGCCCGCGTACACCACGCCGGGCGCCGCGGGCCCCGCGGGATGCAGCTGCCAGACCCGCTCCAGGGAGGTGCCGGTGTCCTCGGGGTAGCGGATCGCGGGCTGCTTCGGCTCGTGCCAGCTCGCCCCGAGGTCGTCGGAGTGGAACACCGACGGTCCCCAGTGCGCGCTGTCCCCGCCGGCCAGCAGCCGGGGCGCGGAGCGGCGGGTGTCGATGCCGACGGAGTAGATGGCCTGCGCCGGGAAGTGGGGGCCGTCGAGGCTCCAGACCCCGTCTCTCCGTCTGCCGACGAAGAGCCCCTTCCGGGTGCCGACTGCGAGCAGAACGTCGGTCATGACCGACCACCTCCGGTGACGCCGTTGTCTCCAGTACGGGCCAGTCTGCACCCCCGCACCGACAACGGCGCCCGGCTGGTCGTCCGCGCAGGTCAGGCAGCCCGGTAACGCCACCGCGGCCACCGCGGCCACCGGCTCGCGTGCCGCGGGGCAGTCACCGCGGGGTAGACGCCGCGGGGCAGTCACCGCGGGCCAGACGCCGTAGGGCAGTCACCGCAGGGAGGGCGCAGCGGCTCCCGCCCCGGCGGCGCGGCTCCGGCCTGCCCGCCCCCGACGATCTCCGCGGGCCGGTCCCGCCCCGGTGCCCGTCCCGCTTGAGCGACCCCTCCCGGCACCTGCCGCCGCCCGTGGTGGAGCGCGGTGCGCTTTCGACCGCCGAGGCGCCTTCGAGGGCCAACGGTGTGTGTTTGGACAGTAGTTGGCCACGTGTTTAGAATTTTGGCCATGCGGTCAAAAAATGATCCCCGTGGCCGGTCCGGCGCGGGGAAGGACGAGCGGAAGGCTGGGGAGCCGGAACGCTCGTTCATCGAGAGGGCACGCCGCGCCCAGATCGTCACCGCCGCCGTCGAGACCATCGCGGAACTCGGGTTCGCGAAGGCCTCACTGGCGCGGATCGCCGAGCGGGCCGGGATCAGCAAGGGGGTGATCTCGTATCACTTCGCAGGCAAGGGGGAGTTGATCGAGCGGGTCGTCGAGGAGGTCTACGGGGAGATCGGAGCCTTCGTCGGGGGCCGGCTGGACGACCGGTCCGGGGCCACCACCTGGCTGCGGGTCTACATCGAGTCGGTCGCCGAGTACATGCTCGGCCATCGGACCCAGCTCATCGCGCTCGGCGAGATCTTCCACCACTTCCGTACCGATGACGGGGCGCCGCGCTACGGGGTCGCGTCGAGAGAGCCGCTCTACGTCCGGCTGGAGAACGCCTTCCTCGACGGTCAGCGAAGCGGCGAGTTGCGCCCGTTCGACGTCCGCGTCATGGCCGTCACGCTCCAGGCCGGGATCGACGACATGTTCGCGTACTGGAGCGCGTATCCCGAGCACGATCTGGCCGCCCACGCCCGCGAACTCGCCGGCCTCTTCCAGCGGGCGACGCGCGCGGAAAGCACACCGACCGAAGAGCAGCAGTGACCGAAGAGCAGCAGTGACCGAAGAACAGCAGTGAACAGGAAGAACCTTCCATGACAGCAACTCCGGAACACGCGGCTGTCGGCGCGGCCCGGCCCGAGCCGACAGCCGAAGCACGGCCCGCGCGCCCGCGGCTGCTCTACATCGACAACCTGCGGATCGCGCTGACGGCGCTCGTGGTGCTGCACCACACCGCCGTCACCTATGGCAACATCCCCGCCTGGTACTACACCGAGCCCGCCGAGGACGGCTCCGGGCTCCTCCTGGACGTCCTCGTGATGTTCAACCAGGCGTTCTTCATGGGGTTCTTCTTCCTGATCGCCGGGTACTTCACGCCGGCCTCCTACGACCGCAAGGGCGCGCGGCCCTTCGTCCGGGACCGCCTCAAGCGGCTCGGCTTTCCGCTGCTCGCCTTCCTCCTGCTGATACGCCCCCTGGCGACCTTCGGCGGATACGCCGACCTGCGGGCGACCTTCGCCGAGCGCGGTGAGTCCCTTCCCTACGGGATGTACTACCTGCTGAGCTGGGACGCGGGGCCGCTGTGGTTCGTCGAGGTGCTCCTCGTGTTCGCCCTGCTCTACGCCCTGGTCCGCCGTCGTGCCGCGAGCCGCCACTCCGGCTCCGCCGCGCAGGCCCGCCGGGAGACGGTGCGCGACCCTCGTCCCCCGCGGCCGCTCGCCGTCGTCGTCTTCACCGTTGCGCTCGCCCTCTCCACCTACCTGTGGCGATTCCTCGTCCCGACCGACACCTACGTCCCCGTCCTTGGCCTGCCCACCCCCAACTTCATGCCGCAGTACGCGAGCTTCTTCGTCCTCGGCGTGCTGGCCCACCGCCGCGGCTGGCCGCAGTCGCTCTCCCGGGCCGCGGGCCGTGCGGGCTTCGCCGTCGCCACCGTCGCCACGCTCGCCTACCTGCCCGTCGTCACCACGGTGAAGGGCGCGGCGCTGAACGGTCACGGCACCTGGCAGTCGCTGGTCGCGGCGGCGTGGGAGTCGACGTTCGCGGTGGGCGTCGTCCTCGGTCTGACCGTGGTCTTCCGCGAACGGTTCAACCGGCAGGGGGCCGTCGCCGGGTTCCTGTCCCGGCATGCCTTCGCCGTCTACGTCATCCATGCGCCGGTGCTCGTCGGGCTGGGATTCGCCTTCCGCGGCCTGCACGCCCCGGCAGCTGCCAAGTTCGCGCTGGTCGCCGCCCTGGCCCTGCCGCTGTGCTGGGCCGTCGCCTATGCGGTCCGCTCGCTTCCGCGCGCGGACCGTGTCCTGTGACCGTGACCGCGGCCGTCAGCCGGGCCGCCCCGCGCGGCTGACGGCCCGAGCCATGGGGGCGGAGGCGCCCGGCCGGCACGAGCCCGGCCGGGCGGGGACGGCAAGGGCCTGAGGTCCGGTGCCGCGCGGGGGAGCACCCCGCACGGCACCGGGCCTCAGGCCGTCAGACGGTCCCGCTCGGTGAGGGCCGGTCCCGGCCTCCGCCCGCCGCGGCCAGCAGTCCCGCCCAGTCGGGGATCTTCACCGAGGCGCGGCCCAGCGTCCGTCCCAGCTCCGCCTCGGCCGCCTCGATCGCCTGCCAGCCGCGCCACTCCACCGGCTCCTGGCCCAGCCCGCGCAGCGCCGCCACGGGATCGTCGGCCACCACCCGCCCGGCCAGCACGGCGGCGTCGCTCAGCAGCGCGGCGGCCGTCTCCTTGGCACAGGGCCGGTTGCTGCCGATGACGCCCGTCGGACCCCGCTTGATCCACCCGGCCACGTACTCACCGGGGGAGGGCCGGCCGTCGCGCAGCACCCGCCCCTGCGCATGGGGGACGGTGCCGCGCTCCGCGTCGAACGGCAGCCCCGGCAGCGGGACGCCCCGGTAGCCGACCGACCGGAGCACCAGCTGTGCGTCGATCTCCTCGAACCGGCCGGTCCCGGTGATCCCGCCCCGCCCGTCCGGCACCGTCCGTTCGAAGCGCACCCCGGCCACCCGCTCCCCGTCCGGAGCCGGCAGCAGCGCCACCGGCCGCAGACGGAACCGCAGATGGATGCGGCGGTCCCGGCCCCGCGGCGGCCGGGCGGCCCAGTCCCGCAGCACCTGCACATTGCGCCGGCAGACCGCCGGGAGCTCCGAGAGGTCGGTGACGGCCGGGTCGAGGGCGGTCTCGGCCGGGTCCACGAGCACATCGGCGCCCGGCAGCGTGCCCAGCTCCCGGAGCTCCTTGGTGGTGAACCTGGCCTGGGCGGGCCCGCGCCGTCCCACCATGTGCACATCGGTCACCCGGCTCGCGGCGAGCACGCCCAGCGCCGCCTGCGGCACGTCGGTCGGCCGCAGTTCGTCCGCGCTCCGGGCCAGGACGCGGGCCACGTCCACGGCCACGTTGCCGACGCCGATCACCACGACGGAGCGGGCACCGAGCGGGAACCCGCGGGGCGCGGCGTCCGGATGGGCGCTGTACCAGGAGACGAACTCGGTGGCCGAGAGGCTGCCCGCCAGATCCTCCCCGGGGATGCCGAGCCGCCGGTCGGTCGCCGCGCCCACGCAGTAGACGACGGCGTGGTAGAGCCCGAGGAGCCGCTCCGGGGACAGTCCGTCGGCTCCGACCCGCACATGGCCGAGGAAGCCGACGCGCGGATGCTCCAGCACCCTGCGGAGCGTGTTCTGCAGCGACTTGATCTTCTCGTGGTCGGGCGCGACGCCGTAGCGCACCAGCCCGTACGGGCACGGCAGCCGGTCCAGTACGTGGACGTGCACGTCCGGCACGGCCTCCTGCTCGACCAGGGCCTGGGCGGTGTACACCCCGCTCGGCCCCGAGCCGACGACGGCGACACGCAGCACGGCGGGCTCCTTCCCGCAGGGATGTCTCCAGCATGGCACCGGGAGGGCGGGGGCGGGAGGTGCCCGGCGCGTGGCACGCCCGCCGGTTGCTCCGGATCGCCCAAGGGTCCTTGGCCCTAAGGGGTCCTTGCCATGTCCCGCATGCGGTTGATCTCGCTCGTCTGCTGGGCGATCACATCGTTCGCCATCTCCTCGACCAGGACGTCGCTGCCCTGGGACAGCAGCTCGGTGGCCATGGTCACCGCCCCCTGGTGATGGGTGATCATCAGCCGGAGGAAGAGCGCGTCGAAGGCCCGGCCCCGGGCGGCGCGCAGCGCGGCGAGCTGCTGCTCCGAGGCCATCCCGGGCATGCCGGCGTGGCCGCCCGGGCCGTGGGAATGCCCTGCCCGGCCGGAATGCTCTCCGTGACCGGCGCCCGCATGCCCGCGGGCCCCGTGCCCCCGGTGGCTCTTCCCGTCCGCGCCACTGCCGCCGTGCCCCGGGTGGCCGGAAGTCTTCCTCCCGCTCCCGTGCGTCGTCAGCCAGCCCTCCATGGCCCCGATCTCGGGCCCCTGGGCCGCCGTGATGCGCTCCGCGAGCCGTTCGGCCTTCCCCGAGCGGGCCCGGTCCGGCACCAGACGGGTCATCACCAGGGCCTGCCGGTGGTGCTCGATCATCCGGTGCACATAGCCGAAGTCGGCCGTGCCGGGGCGGTCGTGGCGCACGGAGCGCGCGGCCTCCTCGGCCGACAGCGTCCGGGCGGAGTCCCCGGGCCGGCCCGGGGCCACGACGGAGGGCCGCCCGGCGGCGGCTCCCGCGTCGTCGTCCGGCCCGCAGCCGCCGACGGCCAGGATCACGGCTGTCGCGGCGAGGGCGGCGGTCCGGGCGCGGTGGTGCGACGTGCTGCGGCGGTGGGGCACAGCGACCTCCCGGGTCGGCGTGACCGGCGGAACCGGCCGGTCGGAGACGGTCCTGTCACGACGGTGCGCACTTCCGGTCGCGGAGAGCTGTCCGACTGCTGCCCCCGAGTCTATTGATATGTACATGCGAAGGGCGATACTGCGGCCAGCACCGTTCAACTCCGAACGGACTCAAGGGAGGACGCAGTGACGTCTTTGCCCCATCCCCGTGTACGGCGCAGACGCCTCGGCGTGGCGGCCGCCGCCCTCGGTCTGCTCGCCTCGGTCCTGGCGGCGGCCCCGGCGGGTGCGGTCCCCGACCCCGGCGGCGCTCCGGTCGAGAAGCCGGTGAGCCGGAGTTCCTCGGCCGGTACCGAGGCCGCGATCGCGCGCGGTGACCTGCCCGGCGTCGACGAGATCGTGCACAGCTCGAACGTCACCCCGCTCGGGAACATCCCCAAGGACGCGCTCCCCGGAGTCAATTCGGACCTGGCCTTCCAGGGCCGGTACGCCTTCGCGGGCAACTACGACGGCTTCCGGATCTTCGACATCGGCAACCCGAAGGAGCCCAGGACCGTCAGCCAGGTGCTCTGCCCCGGCTCCCAGAACGACGTCTCCGTCTCCGGCGACCTGCTGTTCCTCTCCACCGACTCCTCCCGCAGCGACGACTCGTGTGCCAGCACCGCCCAGCCGGCCACCGAGAAGTCCTCCTGGGAGGGCATGAAGATCTTCGACATCAGCGACAAGAAGAACCCGAAGTACGTCGCCGCCGTCGAGACCGCCTGCGGCTCGCACACCCACACCCTGGTGCCGGACCGCGGCGACGTCTACGTCTACGTCTCCTCGTACTCGCCGAGCGACTCCTTCCCCGACTGCCGGCCCCCGCACGACGGCATCTCCGTCATCAAGGTGCCGCGGCACGCCCCGCAGAAGGCGGCCGTCGTCGGCTTCCCGGTGCTCTTCCCGGACGGCGGCAACCCCGGCGGCCCCGTCAACTTCGGTGTCTCCAAGACCACCGGCTGCCACGACATCACCGCCTTCCCCACGCTGAAGCTGGCCGCCGGTGCCTGCATGGGCGACGGCGTCCTGCTGGACATCTCCCGGCCGGCCGAGCCGAGAGTCCTCGACCGGGTCCAGGACAACGTGAACTTCGCCTTCTGGCACTCGGCGACCTTCAACGAGCGCGGCAGCAAGGTCGTCTTCACCGATGAGCTCGGCGGTGGCGGGGCGGCGACCTGCAACGCCGAGGTCGGCCCGGACCGCGGCGCCGACGGCATCTACGACATCGTCGGCAAGGGGGACGCGCGCAAGCTGGTCTTCCGCAGCTACTACAAGATCCCCCGGCACCAGGCCGCCACCGAGAACTGCGTCGCGCACAACGGCTCGCTGATCCCCGCCAAGGGCCGGGACATCATGGTCCAGGCCTGGTACCAGGGCGGCGTCTCGGTCTGGGACTTCACCGACTCCGCGAAGCCCCGGGAGATCGGGTACTTCGAGCGCGGACCGCTCTCCACGAGCACCCTCGTCGGCGGCGGCTCCTGGTCGGCGTACTACTACAACGGCCACATCTACTCGAACGACATGGTCAAGGGCCTCGATGTGCTGCGCATCGACGACCCGCGGACGGACAGCGCCAAGAGCGTCCGGCTGTCCCGGCTCAATGTGCAGACGCAGCCCGACTACCGCTGACCGGACCCTGCGCCGGCAGCGGCGAGGTGCCACCGGGCGGCGGCCCGCCCGGTGGCACACCAGGTCCGTCCGGTGGCACAGCAGCTCCGCCCGGTGGCCCACCGAGACCCGGTGGCCCACCGGGCCCGCCCGATCGCCCACCGGGTCCGCCCGGCGGCCTGCCGGGCCCGTCCAGCGGCCCGCCCGGTCCGTCCGGTGGTGCACCGCGCTCCCACGCCAGCCCGTACCGCTGGAACAGCTCGGCGCGCAGCCGCCCGAGCGGCATCGGGGCGCCGGGCAGCAGCAGCGCCACCACCGCGCCCATCAGCAGCGCCCGGAGCAGGGGATAGTCGGTGTCCGGGTCGGCGGAGCCGTAGGCCACCACGGTGCCGCGCAGCAGGGCGGCCAGTTGCTGCTGCTCCGGGCACTGGACGAACCCCTCGGCCGAGAGGATTCCGGCCATATGGGTACGCATCAGCGTCGGATGATCGCGGGCCGTGCCCAGGACGGCGTCGATGGCGCGGGCCAGCAGTTCCTCGCCGTCCTCGGTCCGCGGCTCGCGCTCCAGCGCCGCGGCGAGGGTCAGATGCATCAGCCGGTGCACCGCCGACTGCAGCAGCTGCCGCTTGCCCGGGAAGTAGTACGAGACCAGGCCCCGGGCCGAGCCGGCCCGGTCGGCGATGTCGGCCAGCGTGGTCGCCTCGTAGCCCCGTTCGTCCACCAACTCCACCGTGGCCTGCAGCAGACGCTCCCGGGAACGTCGGCGCAACTCTTCATTGACCGATGCGCTGCGCGGGGACATGCTGAACTCCTGCGTTGACTGGCTTCGAGCCAATATACTGAGCCCGCCCATGGCCGTCCGACCCTGCTCGAGGGCCGGATTACCAGGGCTGCCGCCGTTTCGGGCGACGCGGGGGATCGTCCGAAACGGCGGTTTCAAGCCGTCCTCGTCGCACCCGTGCCGCACCCGGAGCACCGCACCGCGTCCGCCGGGCAGCACCTGCCGGGGCCCCGTAACCGCCCCCGCACCGCACCCCTCGACGGGACCGCACGGCGCCGTCACCAGCGCTGTCGCCCCCCGGAACACCCCCCGGACCACCCCCGCCCCCCGGACCACCCCGGAGCCTCGGAACACCTCCGCCCCCGGACCAGCCGTCGGCGCGAGCCCGCCCGACCGTCCCCGGCCGTACGGCGCCACTTCCGTCCGCTCCTCCACCGCCTGCCCCGTTCCATGCCCCCGCTTCCCGAGCCTCAGTCCGCCCGGTCGACCAGGTCCAGGACCCGGCGCAGGGCGTCCGGCCGGTGCGCCACCGGACGGTGGTCCACCAGGTGCACGGCACAGCCCAGCGCCGCGGCGCCCGCGTCCGCGCGCCGGTCGTCCCCCACCATCAGCGTGTCCTGCGGCGCCACCCCGAGCGCGTGACAGGCGACCGAGAACAGCCGCGGATCCGGCTTCTGCACGGCGTGCTCGTACGACAGTGCGAACGTGTCCACCAGGGTGTCCAGACCGTGCGCGCGGAACACCGGCCGCAGGTCCCACCCGATGTTGCTGACCACGGCGACCCCCGTGCCCCGGGCGCGCAGTGCCTCGAGCACCTCGGCCGCATCGGGGTACGGGGCCCACGCGGCGGGCTCCATGTGCCGTTCGTAGAGCGGGCCGTACAGCTCCGGCCAGGGCAGCCGCGCCTCGCGGGCCAGACCCTCGTACGCGGCGCGGTGCAGCTCCGCACTCCGGTCGCGGTCCGCCCACAGCTGGGCGAGATGCGCCGGCACCATGCGGGGAGCCACCCCGCCGGGCAGGGCGCCCGCCCACTCCAGCCGCCGGGTCCAGTGCAGGAGTTCCCCCTGGGGCAGCGCGAGGCCGGCCCGTCCCGTCACCGTCCGCAGCCAGGACTCCGTCGACTCGACACAGAAGAGGGTCCCGGAGAAGTCGAAGAGCACGCCCTTGATCGCCATGGGGCGATCCTCCCGGGTTCACTCCCCGCCGGACAAGGGCACCTTGCGCCGGTTCGCCACGGCCTGGCACCGGGGGAGCGCCGCGACCGCGAGCGCCGCCAGGGCCACCCCCAGCAGCCAGCCCGCCAGCACGTCCGAGAGCCAGTGCACCCCCAGATACAGCCGGGTGAAGCCCACGCCCAGGACCGAGACCACGGCCACGGCCGCCGCGGCCCGCAGCCACCGGCCCCGTACGCCCCAGGCCGCCAGCAGCCACAGCAGCAGACAGCAGCCCAGGGCCGCGGTCATCGCATGGCCGGACGGGAAGGACGTGTAGTGGGCGGTGGCCACCGGATCCGGCCACTGCGGGCGCTCCCGCCCCACCGCGAACTTCACGCCCTGCTGCAGGGCGGACCCGGCCAGTGTCACCAGCAGCAGCCACAGCGCGACGACCCGGAAGCCGCGCCACAGCAGCAGCGCTCCGGCGGCCACCAGCAGGGCCCGGAACGTCCACGGGTCCCAGAACCAGTCCGTCAGGATCCGGCTCGTACCGGTCCAGCCGGGGCTGCGCACCGCCGAGCCGTGCAGATCGTCGGCGACGTCCCGGTCGGTCGCGGTCAGCGGCGCCCAGTCGGCCACGACCAGGACCAGGAGCACGCCGCTGAGCAGGCCGCAGAGCGCCGCCGTCCAGAGCAGGCACCGGGCACCGGGACGGGGGGCGCTGAGGCCGTCGGGCGGGCTGAGAGGCGGCGCATCCATGGGGGAGATCTTGACGGACGGCCCGAACGCCTGGCCAGTCGGGCCCCCGGACCGGGCCCGGGTGATCGTGGGGACGCAGGAGGTGACGGCCAGTCGTTCACGCCCCCCGGCGCCGCACGGCATCGCGTGCCGCCCGGGGCCGGACCTCGGACGACAGGACCGGTCCCGCGCACCGAACGGAAGGACCCTGACCTGCTCCGGGTGCTCCGGGGGAGGGAGGCTCCTGGGCTACGCCGCTCGGAGCGGAAGGTTCTAACCGAGCACGCTCAGGGCCGGGACGCCGGTCACGAGCAGCGGGACCACCGGAACGAGCGCCGCGGCCGCGGTGAGCCGCAGCCGGTGCCCCGGGCTCAGCCGGGGCGCGGGCGCCAGCAGCCGGTCCACCCGCTGCGGGACCTGGGCCAGCGGCGTCGGGCACGGGCCGAACACCCCGCGCTCCTCGTTGAGTTCGACGAGGGCCAGGGCGATCGCCAGCCGCCCGAAACGCCGTGACGCGGTGTCGTCGGCGGCCAGCTCCACCAGCCGGTGCATCTCGTCGCGGAACGCCGCGAACACCGGCACCTGGGGAAAGCCGTTGGCCAGGGCCGAGGAACAGTGCAGCAGCCAGTCGTGCCGGGCCCGGGCGTGGCCCTGCTCGTGCGCCAGCACCGCGTCCAGCTGGCGCCGGTCCAGCCGCCGCAGCGCCGCGGTGGTGATGACCAGCCGGGGCGTCGGCCCCGGGAGCCAGCGGGCGTCCGGGCGTTCGCCCTCCAGGACCACCAGCCGGTCCTCGGCCGCGTGCTCGCCGGGGAGCCGGGGGGAGCGCCGGAGCAACTCCGTCCGCCGCACGCGGCGTTCGGCGCGCGCGGCCCGGATCTCGCGGGTGAGCATCGCCGCGGTCCACGCGCCGCCACAGGCCAGGACGGCGGCCACGGTGCCGGCCCAGGGCCCGTACCCGTGGAGCGCGTACGCCTCGACCACCCCGTGCGGCGCCGGGGCGAAGACCCGGCCGCGGACGGCCTCCCAGGCACCCGCCGCGCTCAGCGCCATCGCCAGCGTGCAGCACAGCAGCACCGCCGCCACCACGCACTGCCACACCCACAGAGCGAGCACCGGTTCGCGGTCCGCCCACTCGGTGCCCGGCAGAAGGCGCGGGGCGATGGCCGCGGTCAGCCCGGCGAGGACCAGCAGCGCGAGCGGGAGCATCATGGCCGCCAGCCTACGAGCGCCCGGCTACCGTCGGGTATGACCTCGACCGCGAAGTGACGTACACCACGAACCCGGTGGGGCCGGACGGCGCCCGGCCGGTTTCAGACGGTCAGGAGCATGGCGAACATCGCCATCGCCGTCGACACCCGGCAGGCCGTGGCGGGTTCGGGCCGCAGCACCCGGCCGAGGCCCGGCGGAGGTGCCGGGCGCGGGGCCGGCGCACGGCCGGCCGGCACGAGCCGGGCGCCCGCACACAGCATGTAGACCGCGAAGTAACCGAGCAGCAGCCCCGTCACCAGGGGGAATCCGCCCGGCGGTTGGGCGACCCCGTGGCCGGGGTGCCCCGGTCCGGCCGCCGTCGGCATCGCCAGTGCGGCGTAGACCATCGCGAGCGAGCCCACGACGTGATGCACCCGGTGACCGTCCCCGCGCGCGGGGAGCAGGCCGTGCACCGCCAGGACGGCGAACACCACCGCGAACGCCCGGGCCGACCACGGCTGCGGCTGGGGCAGCGGCAGCGCCATGGCCGCCATGACCAGCCCCATCAGCGCCTCGCCCCCGGCGCCGCGCCGCAGCTCCGGCGGGTCGGCGGACCGCAGGACCAGCAGGTACGCCCCACTCGCTCCGCACACCACGACGAGCAGCCAGCCGACCAGCGGCGGTCCGTGCACGGCGCACCTCCCGGTCCGGACGGGACACGTGGGGAGGCTGCCCAGGGCTCCCCGGCACACGGGAGCGCACGGGCGCACCACGGGGGGCACGGCCGGCCTGCGGGCCGGCCTGCGGGCGGGCGGTGCGGCCGGGAACGGACCGCCGGGGCCCGGCCACCGGCACGGGCGACATGAGACACGGAGAGACGGAGGTACGGAGGCGGGGGGTACGGAGAGACGGAGGCACGGAGGCATGGAGACACGGACCGTCGGGCTCGAAGCCTCGGAGCCCGGGTACGGCGCTCCTGAGCCCCTGTCCGCGGATACGTCCGCCCGCACGCCGGAGTGCGTTCAGATACCCGGGCGGTACCGGAGCGGATGGTCCTCGGGCACCTCGACGACGCAGATCCGGGTGCCGTCCGGATCGGAGATCCACATCTCGATCAGCCCCCAGGGCTCCCGCACCGGAGGGCGCAGCACGGTCACCCCGCGGGCGGCCAGCTCCTCGTGCGTCTGCGCCGCGTCCGCGACCTGGAGCCAGAGCTGGAGGCCGGGGGAGGCCGGTTCCTCCGCGCGCCCGGAGACCTCCAGGAAGCCCCCGCCCAGGAAGTACACCGTGCCCCGCTCCGGGCCGGTGCCGAACTCGCGGTGGACGGCCAGGCCCAGCGCCTCGCCGTAGAAGGCCCGGGAGCGGTCCGGATCGGTGGGACGCAACAGGATGCGGCTGCTCAGTACATGCACCATGCCGGGAAACTGCACAGAAACCCCCCGGGTAAACCCCGGGACCCCCTGGGTGAACCCGCTCGCCGGGCGCCGGGACCGCGCGCGAAGGCGGTCCCGGCGGGCCGAGGCACCCGGCAGCGGCGCGCGGCCACCGGCACCGGGGCCGGCGCCCGTACCGCCCGGTCGGCGCAGTCCGCAGTCCGCAGTCCGCGGCCCGCCGTCCGCAGACGCGGGAGGCCACCGGTCGCCCCGCTGCGGCCCGGCCCGTTCCCGGGCCCGTCCGGCCCCTGGGTCGGCCGGAACCGTCCGGCCGACGGGGCCCGCACCGGCGCCGCGTTGTTAGCCTCGGACGCCATGCGCCGCGTCGCCGGGGCGTGTCCGCAGGGTCCCGCCGTCCGGCCGCAGGCCGGGCGGGACACCATGGGCACGCCCCGGCCCCGGGGAGGCGCCAGGCTGTACGAGAGGACCGACCGCGATGGACATCACCGCAGCCCCTTCCGCCCCGCCGACCTTCCGGGACGCGGCCGAAGCCGACATCCCGGCGCTCGTCGGACTCATCGAGTCGGCGTACCGCGGCGATGCCAGCCGCGTCGGCTGGACCACCGAGGCGGACCTGCTCCAGGGGCAGCGGACCGACCCCGACGGGGTGGCGGCCGTGGTGCAGAGCCCGGACAGCCGGATGCTCGTCGTCGAGCGGGACGGCGCCCTCGTCGGCTGCTGCCAGCTGGAACACCGCGGGGAACACGCCTACTTCGGGATGTTCGCCGTCCGCCCCGAACTCCAGGGATCGGGGCTGGGCCGGGTGGTGCTGGCGGAGGCCGAGCGGGCCGCCCGCGAGAGCTGGGCCGTGCGCGAGATGCACATGACGGTGATCTCGGCGCGGGACGACCTCATCGCCTGGTACGAGCGCCGGGGCTACCGGCGCACCGGCCGGATGACCCCCTTCCCGTACGGCGACGAGCGGTTCGGCATTCCGCAGCGCGACGACCTGCAGTTCGAGCTCCTGGTCAAGGACCTGGGGTGATCCGGGGCCCCGGCGGCCGGCCCGTGCGGACCGGCCGCGGGCGCCCCCGCACCGGGTGCCGGGGCGGTACGGCTATGCCGTGAAGCGGCTGGTCCGCTTGATCTCCGGGAAGTCGGTGGTCGCGCCGTCCAGCCCGAGCGCCCGCACCAGGCGCAGCTGGTCCTGGGTGTTGACCACCCAGCCGATCACCCGCAGACCCGCGGCGCGGGCCCGTTCCACGGTCTCCAGCGTGAGCCGCCGGATGTTCAGCACCAGCGTCCCGGCCCCGGCCGCGACCGCGCGGTCCACGACCTCGGTGCCGTACCGGCTGGCGACCAGCGCGGTGCGCACCTCCGGCAGCAGCCGGCGCATCTCCGTGATGGCCTCGTCGTGGAACGAGAGAACCTCGACCCGGCCCGCCAGATCGCGCCGGCGCATGACCTCGGCGAGCGCCTGCGCCGCTGCGACGTCCTTGATCTCGGCCTGGAGCGGGGCCCGCACCGCGTCGAGGACCTCCTCGAACACCGGGATGCGCTCGCCCTGACCCGCGTCCAGCCCGCGCAGCTCGGCCAGGGTGAAGTCGGCGATCGGGCCCTGGCCGTCCGTGGTGCGGTCCACCTCCGCGTCGTGCATCACCACCAGCGCGCCGTCCTTGCTCAGATGCAGATCCAGCTCGATGACGTCCAGCCCCTCGCGGTCGGCGCGCACGAACGAACGCAGGGTGTTCTCCGGCTCGACACCCATCACGCCGCGGTGCCCGATGGTGAGGAAGGTCACGGTTGTCTCCATTCCGTGGGTCGGCTGCCACTGAACCGGCTAGGCAGCCTAACCGCGGGTACGGCCGTTACTGCAGGGTGCGAAGCCGGTCACCCGTGCGTGGGCGCGTCCCCCGGTGAGCTGACGCGATACCCCGTTCCGGGCCGTCGTTCCGGCCCCCAGGGGCCCGGTGATCTCCCCGTCCGCCCGTTCGCGTACCGCCGAGGGAATGGGTGTGGTCATCATGGGTACGGGTCCCCGGCAGGAAAAACCTCGGCTTCGAGGCCGGTCGGGCCGGATAATTTTCGGCTACTCCGCTTGAGTGAAGCCACGTCGTCCGGATACCGTGTCTTGACGCGAGGTTCTTTCGTGGAAGGTGAGTGATGACGGAAATTCTTGTGCAGAGCCGTGCGGAAGGCGGAGTTCTGCCCGCGGATCGCGTGGTTGATCACCCGTCCTGGCCCGTGCTCAAGGATGCCGTGGAGGAGATCCGCCCCTGGCAGGCCAAGGACGGCTCGATCGACCTCGAGGCCCAGGGCGCGCCCGCCCGCGCCACCGTGGAGGCCGCGCTCACCCGCGTGATATCGGCCGTCGAGGAGCTCTCTCCGCTGTTGCCGCACGACGCGGAGTATCACCGGGCGCTCGTCGCCGACCTGCGCCGCTGGGCCGAGGGCGGCTTCGGGGTGCCGGACTTCCTGGACTCCCTGCTGGCCTTCCAGCCCGCCGCACAGCGCGCCGACGGCCTCCAGCACCTCGTCGTCTTCGCGATGTACACCCAGAACGGCAACCCGGACCGCAACCTGGAGGCCGTCGTCCTCCGCGTCGTGTGGCCCGAGTGGCTCGCCGAGCTGGAGCGCACCCGCTACGACAACCCGCTCTTCGTCGGCATCACCTTCGAGGACTTCACCAGCGGCTACGACACCAACTCCGCGGTGCTCTTCCCGGAGACCATCGCCGTCCGCGAGGCGCCGGAGCGCTTCACCTGGGGCGGCATCTTCTGCGACCGCGAGGCCGCCCGCTTCCGGGTGGTCAGCGAGGCCGCCGTCGAGACCCTCGGCATCGACCTGCCCGCGGACATCCGCGAGATGCTCGCCGACCAGGACCGCTGCCAGCAGGCGTTCGTCCTCTGGGACATGGTGCACGACCGCACCCACAGCCACGGCGACCTGCCGTTCGACCCGTTCATGATCAAGCAGCGCCAGCCGTTCTGGATGTACGGCCTGGAGGAGCTGCGCTGCGACCTCACCGCCTTCAAGGAGGCCGTGAAGCTCGAGGCCGAGGGCTTCGCCCAGGCCCGCGACGTGCAGTACGCGGTGATCTTCGACCGGATGTTCCGCTTCCCGGTCACCGGCGACCGGGTGCGCAACTACGACGGGCTCGGCGGCCAGCTGCTGTTCGCCTACCTCCACCAGCACGACGTCGTACGCTGGACGGACAACACCCTGCACATCGACTGGGACCGAGCCCCGCAGGTCACCAACCAGCTCTGCTCCGAGATCGAGAAGCTGTACCGCGACGGCATCGACCGCCCCAAGCTCGTCCACTGGTTCGCCGCGTACGGCCTGGTCTCGACCTACCTCGCCCCGCACCCCGGATCCACCTGGGCCAAGGGCCCGGATGCCCTCGACCTCACACAGCCGCCCCGCAAGCTCGTCGATGACGTGCTTCCCGACGAGTTTCCGCTCAGCATGTTCTACGAGGCCCTCGCCAAGAAGCTCAAGGGCGTGATCGCCTCCACCAAGGGCATCACGGCGCAGAGTGCCGAGCAGGTGGCCGCGTGACCGAGTCCGGAGAGGCGACGACAATGACGAGCAACGGCAAGGGGGCCCTCGAGGGCGCCGTAGTGGCGGTGGCGGGCGCGGCCGGCCCCGCGGGGCGGGCGACGCTGCTCCGGCTCGCGGAGGCGGGAGCCACCGTCGTGGCGTCCGACGCGGACGCGGCCCGGCTCGCCGAGGCGGTCGACGAGGCGCGCTACGCGCACGGCGGCGCCACGGTCACCGGCGACACGGTGGACCTCCTCGACCTGGACGCGACCCGGGAGTGGGCGGCCCGCACCGAGAAGGAGTTCGGCCGGGTCGACGGCCTGGTCCACCTGGTGGGCGGCTGGCGCGGCAGCCGGACGTTCGGCGAGACGCCGCTCGCCGACTGGGACACGCTGCACAACCTGCTCATCCGCACCGTGCAGCACACCTCGCTGGCCTTCCACGACGCCCTGCAGCGGAGCGGCAACGGCCGCTACCTGCTGATCAGCGCGGCCGGAGCCAGCAAGCCCACCGCGGGCAACGCCGCGTACGCCGCCTCCAAGGCCGCCGCGGAGGCCTGGACCCTCGCCCTCGCCGACGCCTTCAAGAAGGAGGGGGGCGACGGCGGTCCGCAGGCCGCGGCTGCGATCCTGGTGGTGAAGGCGCTGGTGCACGACGCCATGCGTGCCGAGCGCCCCAACGCGAAGTTCGCGGGCTTCACCGACGTCAACGACCTGGCCGAGTCCATCGTCGACGTCTGGGGCCGGCCCGCCGAGGAAGTGAACGGAAACCGTCTGTGGCTGACTCCGCAACCGTGACCTCTGACGCCAAGCGGCGCCACGATCCCGAGCTGCGCGGATTCGCCAGCGACAACTACGCGGGCGCGCACCCGGAGATCCTGGCGGCGCTCGCCCTCGCCAACGGCGGTCACCAGATCGCCTACGGCGAGGACGAGTACACCGAGCACCTCCAGCGCGTCGTGCGCAGCCACTTCGGGCCGACCGCGCGGGCCTTCCCGGTCTTCAACGGCACCGGTGCGAACGTCGTGGCGCTGCAGTCGGTGACCGACCGCTGGGGCGCCGTGATCTGCGCCGAGTCCGCGCACATCAACGTGGACGAGTGCGGGGCGCCGGAGCGGGTCGGCGGGCTCAAGCTGCTCACCGTGCCCACCGAGGACGGCAAGCTCACCCCCGAGCTGATCGACCGGCAGGCGTTCGGCTGGGACGACGAGCACCGCGCGATGCCGCAGGTCGTCTCGATCACCCAGAGCACCGAGCTGGGCACCGTCTACACCCCGGACGAGATCCGGGCGATCTGCGAACACGCCCACCAGCTGGGGATGCTGGTCCACCTCGACGGTGCCCGGCTGGGCAACGCCGCGGCGTCCCTGGACCGTCCGATGCGGGCGTTCACCAACGCGGTGGGCGTGGACATCCTCTCGCTCGGCGGCACCAAGAACGGCATGGTGTTCGGCGAGGCCGTGGTCGTCATCAACCCGGACGTCGCCCGGGCGATGAAGCACATACGCAAGCTCTCCATGCAGCTGCCGTCCAAGTGCCGCTTCGTCTCGGCACAGTTGGAGGCCCTGCTCGCCGGGGACCTGTGGCTGCGCAACGCCCGGCACGCCAACACCATGGCCCGGCGGCTCGCCGACGGGGTGCGGGACGTGCCCGGTGTGGAGATCGTGTACCCCGTGCAGTCCAACGCGGTGTTCGCGACGCTGCCGCACGATGTCGCGGAGCGGCTGCAGAAGCGGTACCGCTTCTACTTCTGGGACGAGGCCGCGGGTCTGGTGCGCTGGATGTGCTCCTTCGACACCGCGGAGGCGGATGTGGACGCGTTCGCCACCGCCGTGGCCGAGGAGATGGGCAAGCTGTAGCGCTGCAGTGGGCAGGCACCCGCCGTCATTCGGTTGATGACGGCGGGTGCTTTCTGCGCCTGCGGGCCGGGAGCGGATGCGCCGACGGGCCCGGAAGCAGCACATCGGTGCCGCCTCCGGGCCCGTCGGCGCGTTCGCGAGGACGGTCCGCGGGCCTCAGCCCTGCCCGGCGGGCTGCGGCGGGAGCGGGGCGGTGCCTCCCAGGTGCGCCGGGACCCACCAGGTGTCCTCCGGACCCTTGGGGCGCACCGGATAGGCCCGCTGTGCGGCCTCCAGCAGGTCCTGCACCCGCGCCCGGACCCGCTGGGTGATGCCCACCGCGGTCTCGCCCGGCTCGGTGTCCATCGGTTCCCCCACCCGGATGGTGATCGGGATGTGGTTGCGGCCGAGGTTGCGCGGCTTGCCCTTGGTCCACAGCCGCTGGGTGCCCCACAGCGCCATCGGCAGCAGCGGCACGCCCGCCTCCTGCGCCAGCCGGGCGGCCCCCGACTTGAAGTTCTTCAGGGTGAACGACTGCGAGATCGTGGCCTCCGGGAACACCCCGATGATCTCGCCCGAGCGCAGCGCCTTGAGCGCGTGCGCATAGGCGTGCTCGCCCTGCGCCCGGTCCACCGGGATGTGCTTCATCGCCCGCATCAGCGGACCGGAGACCTTGTGCCGGAAGACCGACTCCTTCGCCATGAAGCGCACCAGGCGCTTGGCCGGCAGGGCGGTGAGCCCGCAGAACACGAAGTCCAGGTAGCCGATGTGGTTGCTGACCAGGACGGCTCCACCGCGCCGGGGTATGTGTTCGGTTCCCTGGATGTCGAAGCGCAGGTCGAGCGCCTTGAACATGGTGCGGGCGGCGCCGATCACCGGCGGGTAGACGAGCTCTGCCATGCAGGGGGACCCTTCTGTGCGGCCCGGGGAGGGTGCTCCCGGCGAAGTTACGCAGACGTAGGTTTCTGGCTTTGGGCAGATCGTGCCTGATCGCGGAGGCTTCGGCCAGTCCAGGAGGCTCCTCGTCAGGAGATCCTCGTCACGTCTGCCCCTTCTGCCCCACCTTCGCTCATGCCGTGGCCCGGCGGACCAGCAGGTACATCTCGCACCCCAGGCAGTAGCCGAAGGCGGCGTTGAGGAAGGCGGCCGCGAGGGCGCACCCGGTCGCCGCCATGCCCAGCCACTGCGGCCCCAGGAGATACCCGGCGAGGCCCACCAGGGCGAAGAGCAGGCCGACGGTCTGCGCGAAGCGCGGCGGAGCCGGGTCCTCGAACGCGGCCGGCGGTCCCAGCCGCGGGCGCACCGCGGTCCGGAACAGCCATCCGTACGGCGACCGGGGCACCCCGGCCGCCGCTCCCACCGCGAAGCACAGGGCCTGCCAGGCCAGCAGCGGCACGCTCCCCGTGATCAGCACGGTGGCCAGCACCGCACTGGTCACGGCGGCGCCGAATCTCGGTCCTCGTATGTCCATGGCCGCAGTCATGGCCTCAGCATGCCGCAGCGAAGCGGAATGATGGCTTCGGGAATTCTTGCAGTCCCATGAACGCTGGAGGCGGGGATGACCGGACTGATGGTGTGCCTGGCGGTGCTGGCGGTGGCCGGCGCCTACGGAAGTGTGCACACGCGACGGAGCGGGAGGCTGAAGGTGCGGGGTCGTGACGGTGACGTACGGCTGGGCGCGGCCGAACTGGGCGCGAGCCTGGGGCGGAAGGCGACGCTCGTCCAGTTCTCCAGCGCCTTCTGCCAGCCCTGCCGGGCCACCCGCCGGACGCTCACCGAGGTCGCCGGGATGGTCGACGGCGTGGCCCATGTGGAGATCGACGCGGAGGACCGGCTCGAACTCGTCCGCTCCCTGCAGATCCTGCGCACCCCCACCGTCCTGGTGCTCGACGCGGAGGGCCGCGTGGTGCGTCGCGCCTCCGGCCAGCCCCGCAGGGCGGACGTCATCGCGGCGCTGGGGGAGGCCGTGTGACGGCGGCGTGATGGTTCTCCCATCTCCCGGACCACACTTGACGTCGCGGTTTGCCGCTCGTCAGGCTGACCCTCATGCGGTCGGAACTCCTTCTCTTCGGACGGGTGCACGTGGACCTCGTCCGGCACGCCAGCGCGCGCTGTCCGGTCTGTTGAGCAACGACGACTCCACCCGGCCCACACCACAGAAGGACAACTCCATGACGGCCACGCACGATCTCGGCACTCCGCGGCTCGCCGGTACCGACCTCCTGCGCTCCGCCTTCCGCCGGCACGCCGCCGGCGTCGCCGTGATCACCGTTCCGGGGGCCCGCCCCGCCGGGTTCACCGCGACCTCGCTCGCCTCCGTCGCCGCCGAGCCGCCGCTGCTCTCGTTCGGAGTCGGCACGGGGTCCTCCACCTGGCCGCTCCTCGCCGACGCGGGCCACGTCGGGGTGCACGTCCTCGCCGAGCATCAGCAGGAGCTCGCCGCGACGTTCGCCCGCAGCGGCGCCGACCGCTTCGCGCCGCCCACCCGCTGGCACTCCGGGCCGCACGGGGTGCCGGTCCTGGACGGCGTGCTGGCCTGGCTCGTCTGCCGGGTGGTGGCCCGGATACCCGCCGGCGACCACCGGCTGGTGCTCGCCGAGGTCGTCGAGGGGGTCGTGCCGGACGCCTCGGGGCCGGAGGGTGTGCGGCCGCTGCTCTACCACCATGGCGGCTTCAACGCCCTGCGCGACTGACCCGCCGCTTCCCGTTCCGGCGGGCCGCTTCCCGTTCCGGCGGGCCGGCGCGGCAAGGCGCCCCGGACGCGGCGGGGTTCGGCCCGACGCGGGCCGTGCCGTACGCCGGCCCCGGGCCTCTCCGTCACGGCGCTCGTCGCGCGTGCCCGCTCCGGGCGGTCCGTCCCTCGGGCCGTTCCGCACGGCTCGTGCGATGCCCATGGCCGGTGATCGAGGCGGAATATGCGGCACCGCCGTGTGAGATGCATCTCCAACGATCCGAAGATATGGCCTCTGACCTGCGTAAACGGCATCCTGGCGGTCAGGTGTGAGCGCTTGATAACCGGGAACGGTACGAGTGTACTGACGAGTAATATTTTGGTGGGAGTGCGGAGCGCCCCAACCAGGGGATCCGCCCCGAATGGCGCCTATGCTGCCAGCAAGAGGCACCCCAGTAGAGACGATGCAGTAGGAGAGCCGGCGTGAGCTTGAGGATCGTTGTCTGTGTGAAGTACGTGCCCGACGCCACCGGCGACCGGCACTTCGCCGAGGACCTGACCACCGACCGTGACGCGGTCGACGGCCTGCTGTCCGAGCTCGACGAGTATGCCGTCGAGCAGGCCCTCCAGATCGCCGACGAGGCCGACGACGCGGAGATCACCGTCCTGACCGTGGGCCCGGAGGACGCGCGTGACGCCCTCCGCAAGGCGCTCTCCATGGGTGCCGACAAGGCTGTCCACGTCGAGGACGACGACCTGCACGGCACCGACGCGCTGGGCACCTCGCTGGTTCTGACCAAGGCTGTCGAGCACATCGGATACGACCTGGTCATCTGCGGTATGGCATCCACCGACGGCACCATGGGCGTGCTGCCGGCGATCCTTGCCGAGCGGCTCGGCGTGCCGCAGGTGACGCTGCTGTCCGAGGTTTCCGTCGAGGACGGCAAGGTCTCCGGCCGCCGTGACGGCGACGCCGCCAGCGAGCAGCTCGAGGCGTCCCTCCCGGCCGTCGTGTCCGTGACCGACCAGTCGGGCGAGGCCCGTTACCCGTCGTTCAAGGGCATCATGGCCGCCAAGAAGAAGCCGGTGGAGACGCTGGACCTGTCGGACCTCGGCATCGAGGCGGAAGAGGTCGGTCTCGAGGGCGCCTGGACCACGGTGGACGGCGCCGCGCAGCGTCCGCCGCGCACCGCCGGCACGATCGTCAAGGACGAGGGCGAGGGCGGCAAGCAGCTCGCGGAGTTCCTCGCGGGTCAGAAGTTCATCTAGAACGCTGCCTCGCGGCCCGGGCGTCCGTCCGAGCTGCCGCGATCACCCCAACCGCCCCCAGATTCTTCGCACTCGCAGGAGAGCAATCCCATGGCTGAAGTTCTCGTCTACGTCGACCACGTGGACGGTGCCGTCCGCAAGCCGACCCTCGAACTGCTGACCCTCGCCCGCCGCATCGGCGAGCCCGTCGCCGTGCACCTCGGCGCCGGTGCCGACACCGCCGCGCCGGTGCTCGCCGAGCACGGTGCGGTCAAGGTCCTGACCGCCGACGCCCCCGAGTTCGCGGACTACCTCGTCGTGCCCAAGGTGGACGCGCTCGAGGCCGCCTACCAGGCCGTCAGCCCCGCCGCGGTGCTCGTGCCGTCCTCCGCGGAGGGCAAGGAGATCGCCGCCCGCCTCGCGGTGCGGATCGGCTCCGGCATCATCACCGACGCCGTCGACCTGGAGTCCGGCGACGAGGGCCCGGTGGCCACCCAGTCGGTGTTCGCCGCCGCCTTCACCACCAAGTCCCGCATCACCAAGGGCACCCCGGTCATCACCGTCAAGCCGAACTCGGCCGCTCCGGAGGCCGCCCCGGCCGCCGGGACCGTGGAGCAGCTCGCCGTCACCTTCGGCGACAAGGCCACCGGCACCAAGGTCGTCTCCCGCACCCCGCGTGAGTCGACCGGCCGCCCCGAGCTCACCGAGGCCGCGATCGTGGTCTCCGGCGGCCGTGGCGTCAACGGTGCCGAGAACTTCCACATCGTCGAGACCCTGGCCGACTCGCTCGGCGCGGCCGTCGGTGCCTCGCGCGCCGCGGTGGACGCCGGCTGGTACCCGCACTCCAACCAGGTCGGCCAGACCGGCAAGTCCGTCTCGCCGCAGCTGTACATCGCGGCGGGCATCTCCGGCGCGATCCAGCACCGGGCCGGCATGCAGACCTCGAAGACCATCGTGGCCGTCAACAAGGACGCCGAGGCCCCGATCTTCGACCTGGTCGACTACGGCGTGGTCGGCGACCTCTTCGAGGTCGTCCCGCAGCTGACCGAAGAGGTCAAGACCCGCAAGGGCTGAGCCGCTTCGCCCCGAGGCCCCCGGACGCCGCCGCGACCGGGGGCCTCGTGCGTCCGCGGCCCCCGCCGCCCGGCCGTGAGGGTGTTGACCTGCGGACCTGCCCTGGATAGCTTCACGTTACGGATAGTTGATTCCGTTCAGCGGAAGAGAGAGGGTGTCGTATGGGCCGGGACGAGAGGGTGGCCACCAGCCTCGCCGGAGCGGTGGGCCAGGAGATCGGGGCCTCCCTGGCCGACGTGGACGCCGAACTCGCCCGCCGCTACCCCGGTGACCCGGGCACCCGCCAGCCCGTGCACACCGTCTACGTCCCCGCCGACACCTTCGCCGCCGACACCGTGCGCGGCTGGGGCGACCGGGCGCTGGCCGCGCTCGACGAGCACGCCCCCGACGCCGGGACGTTCGCCGCGGCGCTGGGGCTCGGTGACGACCTCGCGGGACCGGTGTACCGGCGGGTGCGGGAGAAGCTGCTGCGCGAGCCCGTGGAGGACCTCCGCATCGACTTCGAGGACGGCTACGGGCCCCGCCCCGACGCCGAGGAGGACGCCGCGGCGGCCCGCGCCGCGCGGCTCGTCGCGGACGCCGTGGCCGACGGCACCGCCCCGCCGTACCTGGGCATCCGGATGAAGTGCATGGAGGCCGCCGTCCGCGACCGCGGCATCCGCACCCTGGACATCTTCCTCACCGGCCTGATGGACGCGGGCGGCCTGCCCGACGGCCTGCTCCTCACCCTCCCCAAGGTCAGCCACCCCCAGCAGGTCACCGCGATGGTGCGGCTGCTGGAGGAGTTCGAGCGGGCGCGGGGGCTGGCGCCCGGCCGGATCGGCTTCGAGATCCAGATCGAGACCACCCAGGCCGTCCTCGGCGCCGACGGCCGGGCCACCGTCGCCCGCATGATCGACGCGGCCGGAGGGCGTGCGACGGGACTGCACTACGGCACCTTCGACTACAGCGCCTCCTGCGGGGTCAGCGCCGCCTACCAGTCCATGGACCACCCGGTGGCCGACCACGCCAAGGCCGTCATGCAGGTCGCGGCCGCGGGCACCGGCGTCCGGCTCTCCGACGGCTCCACCAACGTCCTGCCGGTGGGCACCACCGCGCAGGTCCACGACGCCTGGCGGCTCCACCACGGGCTCGTCCGGCGCTCGTTGGCCCGCGCCTACTACCAGGGCTGGGACATGCACCCCGGCCACCTGCCCACCCGGTACGCCGCCGTCTACGCCTTCTACCGCGAGGGGCTGGACCGGGCCGCGGAGCGGCTCGCCGCCTATGTGAACCGTGCGGGCGGCGCCGTCCTGGACGAGCCCGCCACCGCGCGGGCGCTGAGCGGCTACCTGCTCCGCGGTGTGGACTGCGGCGCGACGGACGCCGACGAGGTGGCCCGGCTCACCGGCCTGTCCCGGGCCGACCTCGACCACCTGGCCGGGCGTCCCGCGGCTTCCTGAACCGCCGCGCTCTCCGTTCGGTGGTCCGGCCCTTCCGCCCCGGACTCCCTTGTCGTGAGCCGGAGTTCGGCATGCGGGCGGGGGCTGACCGGGTGAAGCGGGCAGGACCGGTGCTCACGGCGCGACCGATGGGCGGCATCCCCGCACCGGCATCCCCGCACCGGGAGCGCCGCCGGGTGCGGTCAGGCCGGGCCGTCGTACGGCGGGAGTTCGCCGGAGCCGCGGGGAATCAGCCGGGTGGCCAGCTCCACCCGGGCGGGCTCACCGGCCCCGCCGTCGAGCCTGCGGAAGAGGCGGTCGGCCGCCGTGCGGCCCAGCTGGGCGGCGTCCTGGGCGACCACCGTGACGCCGGGGGAGAGCAGATCGGCCAGTTCGAAGTCGTCGAAGCCGACCAGGGCGACCGGGCGCGGGCGGCCGTTGAGGACGCGGACGACGGTGACCGTCACCCGGTTGTTGCCGGAGAAGAACGCGGTGACGGGCTCCGGTGCGTCGAGCATGGCCAGCGCGGCGGACCGGACCCGCTCCGGCTCGGTGGAGCCGAGGGACACCCAGGACTCGTCGACCGGGAGCCCGGCCTCGGCCATCGCGGCGCGGTAGCCCCGCAGCCGTTCGACCGCCGTGTGGATGCGGGGCCGGTCCCCGATGAACCCGATCCGCCGGTGGCCGTGGGCCATGAGGTGACGGACACCGTCGCGGGCCCCGGAGAAGCTGTCGGAGAGCACCACGTCCGCGTCGATCCGGCCGGGGGGACGGTCCACGAACACCGTGGCCACCCCGGCGGCTATCTCCGGTTCGAGGTAGGTGTGGTCGTCGCTGGCGGGGACGATGACCAGACCGTCCACCCGCCGGGCGCAGAACGCCAGCACCAACTCCTGTTCCCGCTCGGCCTCTTCGGCGCTGGAGCCGTGAATGAGCAGCGCGCCGTGGGCCCGTGCGGCCTCCTCCACGGCGCGGCTCATCGGGCCGTAGAACGGGTCGGCGAGGTCCTCCAGGACGAGCCCGATGCTCGCGGTCCGGCCCTTCCGCAGGATCCGCGCACTGTCGTTGCGGCGGAATCCCAGGGCGTCGATCGCCTCCTGCACCCGGCGCATGGTGTCCGGTGTGACGCCCGGTTCGCCGTTCACCACCCGCGAGACCGTCTTCAGTCCGACGCCGGCGCGTGCCGCGACGTCCTTCATGGTCGGCCGGGTGCCGTAGCGGCGCTCGGTGCGGGGGGCGATGTCGGCCACGGTGCGGGTCCTTAAGCGTCCACGGGCGGGGTGGATACGAGCATAAGGCCTGGACAACGTTGTCAAAACTGGGGAGACTGAACCGCCGGAGCCTCGCCGACCAGGAGATACGACCCCGATGCAGAACGACCTCGTCGCCGCCCTCGACATCGGGGGAACCAAGATCGCCGGGGCGCTGGTCGACAGCGCCGGCCGGCTGGTCGTCCGTGCGCAGCGGCCCACCCCCGCGCACGAGGACGGGGACACCGTCATGGCGGCCGTCACGGCCGTGCTCGGCGAGCTCGCGGGCGCCCCCGGCTGGGAGCGGGTCACCGCGGCCGGCATCGGCAGCGCGGGACCGGTCGACGCGTCCACCGGCACGGTCAGCCCGGTCAACGTGCCCGGCTGGCGGGACTATCCGCTGGTCGACGCGGTGCGGGCGGCGCTGGGCGGCATGCGCCCCGGCGGTCCGACGGGCCGGTGGCCGGCGGGCGGGCTCCCGGTCACCCTGGTCGGCGACGGGGTGGCCATGACGGCCGCCGAGCACTGGCAGGGCGCCGCCCGCGGCCGGGCGAACGCCCTGTGCATGGTGGTCTCCACCGGGGTCGGCGGTGGACTCGTCCTGGGCGGCCGGCTGCACCCGGGGCCCACCGGCAACGCCGGGCACATCGGGCACATCAGCGTGGACCTGGACGGCGATCCCTGCCCGTGCGGGGCCCGCGGCTGTGTGGAGCGCATAGCCAGTGGGCCGAACATCGCCCGCCGGGCGCTGGAGCGCGGCTGGCGGCCCGGGCCGGACGGCGATGCCACGGCAGCAGCGGTGGCGCGGGCGGCGCGGGCCGGCGATCCGGTGGCGCGCGGCTCCTTCGAGCGGGCCGCTCAGGCCCTGGCGGCGGGGATCGCCGCCACCGCGACCCTGGTGGAGATCGAGGTCGCGGTGATCGGCGGGGGAGTGGCCGCGGCCGGTGAGGTGCTGTTCGCCCCGCTCCGGGCGGCCCTCCGGGACTACGCCGGGCTGTCCTTCGTCCAGGGTCTGGAGGTCGTTCCGGCGCAGATGGGCACCGACGCCGGCCTGGTGGGGGCGGCGGCCGCGGTCCGGGCGCGGTCCGGTTCGCCGACGGCCGTGGAGGCGTCGGCGCCCACCGTGCCGTAGCCGGGATCCATGGCGCGGCAACGGCGGGGCTCCGCCGGTGCGTTCGGACGTATGCCGCCTGCGGCTCCGCGGGGCCGCAGGCAGCGGTGCGGGCGCCGGTGCGGGCGGCGGCGAAGGCGCGGAGTTGGCCGGATCCGCGGGTTGACCGGCGGGGGTTCCCGTATCTCGGCCGATGGATCACCCCGGGAGGTTTACGGTTCCGCGATGGTCTGGATCACGGCTGTCGCCATCCCCCTGGTGGTCTCGCTCATCACCTCCGTGCTGGCCTGGAAGCAGCACGAGTCCCGGCTGCGGGCGGAGCTCCGCACCGAGTTCATGGCCGAGGCCGCGCTGCACGCCCTGCTGAAGGACTCCCGGTGGCCGACGCGCTACTTCACCACCATCCGCGGCTATCTCAAGGGCTTCGAGGACGACGAACTGCGCAAACTCCTGGTCCGTGCGGGCGCCCTCTGCTTCGAGAGCGGCGGCCGGGAACGCTGGGGCCTGCGGGAGCGGAACGCCGACAAGCTGAGCAAGTGACGGATTCCGGCCGCGTGTTCACGGCGGTCCGCGGCACCCATGGCGGTCCGCGGCGGCCACGGTTGTTCGCGGCACCCACGGCCGCGAAGCGCGGCCCGGTCCCCGCAGCACGGGCCTTCCGGATGCCCGGCCGGCCGGATACCGGCGCAGGGGGTGGCCGGGACGCCCTCGGAGCCGGGGTGTTGCGCGGCTGCCGGGCGCCGGCCACGGCGGCGCGACGGCGCACCATCGGGGTCGGGGCCTCGGGGCCTCGGGGCCTCGGGGCCGGGGCCGTGCCACCGTCCGCCGGAGCCCGACGGACGGTGGCCGTCGGTCAGTTCCAGCCGCCGAGCAGGCCGCCGTTCAACTGGGCGGAGCAGATGTTGTATCCGCCGCGGGCGCGCCCGCTCTTGGTCTCGCCGTCGATGGTGACGGAGCACCGGATGTCCCCGCCGCCCTGGAGCTGGGCCGAGATCTGGTAGTAGAGCGCGTCGTCCTTGACGGTGAGGGTCTTCGTCATCGGCAGGCCGCTGCCGTCGAGGTTCTCGGTGTCGCTGCCGTAGGTGATGTCCGCACCCGACGGGGCGGTTCCCCACACCTTGAAGACCGCCTTTCCGGACGGCGCGCTCTTCTTCTGCTCGGCCTGTTCGGCCTTCGCCTCACTCCGCGCCGGTGCCTTCCTGGACTTCGGCTTCTGCTTCCGGGCCGGATCGGCCGCGGCCCGCGCCGTCACCGTGGCGGTGACGGTGGGGGCGGGTTCGGCCGCCGCGGCCCGCGATGTGGAGTCGTCGCCCGCCGAACCGATGCCGACGCCGAACAGCAACAGTCCGGCGGCTACAGGGAGCGCGATGCGCTTGCGGGCCCAGCGCGGCCGGGCCGGGGCGGGCGCAGCCGGCTGCGGGTGTCCCTGCGGATACGGCGACTGCGGTGGCTGCGGCGACTGCGGTGACTGCTGATGTCCCCAGGACATGAAGTCCCCCCTCGGGTAGTTGAACAGGAGACGAAATTAGCGGCACCGTCGGGCGATCGCGGGCGAGGTTATTGAACTGCGACATTCCTCGTCGTTGTTGTGATCCGGTCCATCCGCCCCACACGCCCCCGTGGCCGCTGTGCCGACGCTGCGCACCGATGGCGCGGAAGCCGAGGAATGCGACGATATGGGGAGGTCGGCGGGCCGTGGGGCCGACCGCCCGGTGGGCGCACGCCTTCGCCGGCTCTCCCTCCGCCGGAGCGCATCGGCGCTGCTCCCGCCGCCGGGGTGCCCGAGCGCCCGCCGGCGGGCCCCGGGGCGCCCCGGGGGCCACCTTGCCGCGCGGCATTTCCGTGGCAAGGTGTAGCGGGCAATCCACTGGGTGCTATGGCATAGGGGGAAATGTGATCGTCTGGATCAATGGTGCGTTCAGTGCGGGGAAGACCAGTACGGCTCGTGAACTGACCGACTTGATCCCGGGCAGCACCTTCTACGACCCCGAGGTGATCGGCGGCGCACTGGCGTATCTGCTGCCGCAGAAGCGGCTCAACGAGGTGACCGACTACCAGGACCTCGCGATCTGGCGGCGCCTGGTCGTCGATGCGGCCGCCGCCGTGCTGGCGGAGGTGGGCGGCGTGCTGGTGGTCCCCATGACGGTGCTCCGCCAGGACTACCGCGACGAGATCTTCGGCGCGCTCGCCGCGCGCCGCATCCCGGTACGGCATGTGGTGCTCACGCCTGACGAAACGATCCTGCGCGAACGGATATCGGGCCGCGAGGAGTTCGCCGACGACCCCGCGCGCAGCGCCGCCGTACGGCAGTGGTCGCTCGACAGCCTGGCCCGGTACCGGGAGGCGCTGCCCTGGCTCACCGCCGACGCCCACCCCGTCGACAACGGCGCGCTCACCCCGCGCGAGACCGCGGAACGGATCGCCGAGGCGATACGCACCGGCGCCGCGGGGGCGTGCGAGATCGTGCAGACCCCCGAGCCCACCGCCCCGACGCTGGCCGCCGGGGTCCTGCTCTTCGACGAGCAGGACCGGGTGCTGCTGGTGGATCCCACGTACAAGCCCGGGTGGGAGTTCCCCGGCGGCGTCGTCGAGCCGGGTGAGGCCCCCGCCCGGGCCGCGATGCGCGAGGTCGCCGAGGAGACCGGCATCGAGCTCGACCGCGTCCCCGGGCTGCTCCTGGTCGACTGGGAACCGCCCAGGCCCCCGGCCTTCGGCGGGTTGCGGCTCCTCTTCGACGGTGGGCGCCTGGGCCCCGGCTCCGCCGAGCGGGTCCTGCTGCCGGGCGCGGAACTGCGCGGCTGGCGCTTCGTCAGCGAGGAGGAGGCCGCCGAACTGCTGCCGGAGGAGCGGTTCCAACGGCTGCGCTGGGCGCTGCGCGCCCGCGAACGGGCCACCGTGCTCAACCTGGAGGCGGGTGTGCCCGTCGGCTGACTCCTCCCGCCTGCGCCGGGCGGGCCCGGGGCCGCATCCGCTCCGCGGCCCCGGACCCGGACGCCGTCACCCCCGGGCGGACGCCGCGTAGTCGGTGAGGAACAGCGCCTCCGCGAGGGAGAGCCGCTCGAGCTCCTCCGGGGACACGCTCTCGTTCACCGCGTGGATCTGCGCCTCCGGCTCGCTCAGGCCGATCAGCAGGATCTCCGCCTCCGGGTAGAGCGTGGCCAGGGTGTTGCAGAGCGGGATGGAGCCGCCCTGCCCGGCGGTCTGCATCTCCTCGCCGGGGTAGGCGGCCCGCATCGCCGCCGCCATCGCCTCGTACGCCGGGCTGGCGGTGTCGGCGCGGAACGGCTGCCCCTGGCCGGCCTGTTCCACCGTGATCCGGGCGCCCCACGGCGCCTTGGCCTCCAGGTGCGCAGTGAGCAGCTTCGTCGCCTCGGCCGCGTCGGTGCCCGGCGGCACCCGCAGGCTCACCAGGGCGCGGGCACCCGCCTGGACCGACGGGGTGGCGCCGACGACCGGCGGGCAGTCGATGCCGAGGACGGTCACCGCGGGGCGTGCCCAGATGCGGTCGGCGACGGTGCCGGAGCCGATGAGCTCCACCCCGTCGAGCACCTTCGCGTCCTTGCGGAACGCCTCCTCCGGATACTGCAGGCCTTCCCAGCGCGCGTCGTGCGCCAGCCCGTCGACCACCGTGGAGCCGTCCTCGGCGCGCAGCGTGTCCAGCACCCGGATCAGCGCGGCCAGCGCGTCGGGCGCGGCGCCGCCGAACTGCCCCGAGTGCAGGTTGCCTTCGAGCGTGTCGACCTGCACCCGGACCAGGGTCATCCCGCGCAGCGTGGCGGTGACGGTCGGCAGCCCGACCCGGAAGTTGCCGGTGTCGCCGATGACCACCGCGTCCGCGGCGAGGAGCTCCGGGTGCGCCTCCGCGTACCGCTCCAGACCGCCGGTGCCCTGCTCTTCCGAGCCCTCGGCGATGACCTTCACGTTCACCGGGACGCCGCCGTGCGCCTTGAGCGCCCGCAGCGCCGTGAGGTGCATGATCAGGCCGCCCTTGCAGTCGGCGGCGCCGCGACCGTACCAGCGGCCGTCGCGCTCGGTCAGCTCGAACGGCGGGGAGACCCAGGCGGATTCGTCGAGCGGCGGCTGCACGTCGTAGTGCGCGTAGAGCAGCACCGTCGGGGCGCCCTCGGGGCCGGGCAGGAAGCCGTACACCGACTGGGTGCCGTCCGGCGTGTCCAGCAGGGCGACGTCCTGGAAGCCCTCGGCGCGCAGTGCCTCGGCGACCCAGGCGGCCGCCGCTTCGCACTCGCTCCGGGGGAACTGGTCGGGGTCGGCGACCGACTGGAAGGCGACCAGTTCGGCCAGTTCCGTCCGGGCGCGGGGCAGCAGCGAGGCGACGGTCTCGGCGAGTGGGGTGACCGCGGTCTGCTCCATGGGGCGGCGCTCCTCGTGGGTGCGAAGGCGGAGGTACGTTCAGGGGTGAGCCGTACGTACCGTGCATACGCTGCCGATCCTCCCACAGTGAGCCGTGGTGACCATGAGCCGTAGGATGCGAACGGTAGCCGGAGCCACCTCTGGGCTTCGGTCGGGGGACCCAGGCCGAGCGGGAGCAGAAGCACAGGTGAGCAGCGAGAACGCGGAACAGGGCACCGAGCCGGAGTGGGACGTCGTGGTCGTGGGGGCCGGCCCCGCGGGTGCGTCGGCGGCGTATGCCGCGGCCGCCGCCGGGCGGCGGGTCCTGCTGCTGGAGAAGGCGGAACTGCCCCGGTACAAGACGTGCGGCGGAGGCATCATCGGCCCGTCGCGGGACGCCCTGCCGCCGGGCTTCGAACTCCCGCTGCGCGACCGGGTGCACGCGGTGACGTTCTCCCTGAACGGACGGCTGGCCCGCACCCGCCGCTCCCGCCGGATGCTCTTCGGGCTGATCAACCGCCCGGAGTTCGACCAGCAGTTGGTGGCCGCGGCGCAGCAGGCCGGCGCCACGCTGCGGACCGGCGTCACCGTGACACGGGTGGAGCAGCACGGCCCGGCGGTGCCCGACCGGCGCACCGTCGCGGTGGTGCTCTCCGGCGGGGAGACCGTCCTGGCCCGTGCGGTCGTCGGCGCGGACGGCAGCGCCAGCCGGATAGGAGCGCATGTCGGGGTGAAGCTGGACCAGGTGGACCTGGGTCTGGAGGCGGAGATCCCCGTTCCGGAGTCCGTGCAGGAGGACTGGGCGGGGCGGGTGCTCATCGACTGGGGCCCGATGCCCGGCAGTTACGGCTGGGTGTTCCCCAAGGGCGACACCCTCACCGTCGGGGTGATCTCGGCCCGCGGCGAGGGCGCCGGGACCAAGCGCTATCTGGAGGACTTCATCGGTCGGCTCGGGCTGGCCGGTTTCGAGCCGAGCATCTCCTCGGGGCACCTCACCCGCTGCCGGGCGGACGACTCGCCGCTCTCCCGCGGCCGGGTGCTGGTGTGCGGGGACGCGGCGGGGCTGCTGGAGCCCTGGACCCGCGAGGGCATCTCCTTCGCGCTGCGCTCGGGGCGGCTCGCGGGGGAGTGGGCGGTGCGGATCGCGGAGGCGCACGACGCGGTGGACGCCCGCCGCCAGGCCCTCAACTACGCCTTCGCCATCAAGGCCGGCCTGGGCGTCGAGATGGGGGTGGGGCGCCGGATGCTCGCCGCCTTCGAACGCCGCCCGGGCCTGCTGCACGCGGCGATCACCGGCTTCCGCCCGGCCTGGAACGCCTTCGCGAAGATCACCCGCGGCACGACCACGCTCGCCGAGATCGTCCGGACCCGTCCGATGGCCCGGCGGGCGCTGACGGCCATGGACCGGGACCGTACGGAGGCCGGCGCGCCCGAGTGATTCCGGTACGGGCCCGGCCGGGACGGCGCGCCGCCCTCGCCGGGCCTGTACCCGCTGGGCCTGTACCCGCCGGGCCCGCCCTCGCCGGGCCTGTACCCGCTGGGCCCGTACCCGCCGGGCCCGCACCCGCCGCGACTGTCCCCGTGGCCGCGCTGCCGTGGGGGCCGCGCGCCGCCGCACGAGAGACGGGTGCCCGGCCACCCCACCGTCCCGGCCACCCCACCGTCCCGGTCGGCACCGATGGCCCTCCGCGGCCGACGCGCTACTCCCCCGGGAGTAGGCGCGACCACGCCGCCGGTCCGACGTTCCGCGGAGCCCGGCCGGTCTAGCGTGGCCGGTATGAGCGAGGGACGGGTGCGGGGCACAGAGGACCGGGGCACGGAGGACCGGGACACGGGCCGATGGGCGCGTGCCCGGTGGCGGTGGCCCGCACCGCCCGGCGCCCGCCCGGCCCTGATCCCGCTCCTGGCCGTCTCCGTCGCGGTGGCGGCGGCCCAGCTGGCCGGTTCCCGCTTCGCGATGGAGAAGCAGCCGCACCGGGAAGGCCTCGCCGCGTTCGGCTATGTGCTGCTGCTCCTCGGGCCCGCCCTGCTGCTGCTGCGCCACCGGTACCCGCGGTGCGTGGTCTTCGGCACCGCCGCCGTCACGCTGCTCTACCTCGGCGCCGGATACCCCTACAGCCCGGTCTTCATCAGCGTCGTCGTCGCCTGCTTCACCGCGGTCGTCGCCGGTCACCGGTGGGCCGCCTGGTCCGCTCTGGGACTGCTCTGGGCGGGGCACCTGGTCATCGGCCACTGGCTCCACCCCTGGCTGCCGCCCGCGGACGACGGCGCCGCGCCCTGGAGCCAGGAACTGGTCGTCGCCGCCTGGGTGGCGGCGGTCGTCGCCGGCTCGGAGCTGGCCCGGATGCGCAGGGAGCGGCTCGCCCGGGAGCGCGCGGAACGGGAGCAGGCCGAGCGGCGCCGGGCCAACGAGGAGCGCCTGCGGATCGCGCGCGAGCTGCACGACGTCCTGGCCCACAGCATTTCGCTGATCAACGTGCAGGCCGGGGTCGGACTGGCCCTGCTCGACCAGCGGCCGGAGCAGGCCCGGACCGCTCTGATCACCATCAAGGAGGCCAGCAAGGAGGCGCTCGGTGAGGTCCGGCAGGTCCTCGACACTCTGCGCACCCCCGGCGACGCGCCGCGCTCGCCCGCCCCCGGACTGGACCGGCTTCCGGAGCTGACCCAGCAGGCGTCCGGCGCGGGCCTGGCGGTCGACGTCCGCACCGAGGGAACGCCGGTCGCACTGCCGCCCGGTGCGGACCTGGCGGCCTTCCGGATCGTCCAGGAGGCGCTGACCAACGTCGTCCGGCACTCCGGTTCGCGCACCGCCGCCGTCCTGCTCCGCTATGCGCCGCGGCGGCTGGAGATCCGGGTCGACGACGACGGCCCGGCGACCGCGGGGCGAGCGGCGAGCGGCGGCGGGAACGGTCTCGTCGGCATGCGTGAGCGGGCCGTCGCCCTGGGCGGCGGCGTCGAGGCGGGCCCCCGGCCCGGCGGCGGCTTCCGTGTCCTCGCCCGCATTCCGCTCGGCGCGGCGGCTACGGTGAGCCGGGAGAGGCCCCCCGTCGCCGAGGAGGAGACCTAAGTGATCCGCGTACTGCTCGCCGATGACCAGCTGCTCGTCCGGGCCGGGTTCCGCGCCCTGCTCGACGCGCAGCCCGGCATCGAGGTCACCGGCGAGGCCGCGGACGGCGCGCAGGCCCTGGCGCTGGTCCGGCAACTCCGCCCGGACATCGTGCTGATGGACATCCGCATGCCGGAGCTGGACGGTCTGGCCGCCACCCGCAGGATCAGCGAGGACCCGGAGCTGGCGGCCGTGAAGGTGGTCATGCTCACCACGTTCGAGCTGGACGAGTACGTCTTCGAGGCCATCCGCTCCGGTGCCTCCGGCTTCCTCGTGAAGGACACCGAACCGGATGAACTGCTGCGCGCGGTACGGGCGGTGGTGGACGGCGACGCCCTGCTCTCGCCGGGAGTGACGCGACGGCTGATCGCGGAGTTCGCCGCCCGCTCGAAGGAACCCGCGGCCGCCGAGGGGCTGGCCGCGCTCACCGAGCGGGAGCGGGAGGTGATGGCCCTGGTCGGCATCGGCCTGTCCAACGAGGAGATCGCCCGCCGCCTGGTCGTCAGCCCGCTGACCGCCAAGACCCATGTGAGCCGGACCATGGTGAAGCTGGGCGCCCGCGACCGCGCCCAACTGGTCGTCCTCGCCTACGAGTCGGGGCTGGTCCGGCCCGGCTGGCTGGGCTGACGGGCAGCTTCCTGGTCGGCCTGGCACGCCCCTACCGGCGCCCGCCGGACGCCGCGCAGAACGCGCACCACCCGCCACAGGAAGCCCGCCCCGGCGGCGACCGCGCCGGCCGTCAGCACCTGCCGCTCCTTGGCCGGGGACAGGTCGCCCAGCAGCGCGGGGCTCGCGACCGCGAGGAACACCACGGCGGCGACCCCCGCTCCCGTGACGAAGGCGAAGACCAACTCGACGGTCAGGGCGTCGCGGTCGAGTGGTGTGCGCGCGGGCGGCATGCGGGCAGTGTGCCACTCGGCGGGGCTCGGGGCATCGTTCTGTCCGGATACCGACGGTGCGTGCTCGGCCCGACGGGCACCCGCACCCGTCCGGCATCGTCCGGGCTCCCCGCGCCGGAGAGCGGTCGGGGCAGCGGGGCCGGATCCGGTGCGGCCGCCTGCCGGTCGACTCTTGGTGCCGTTCCCCTGGCCGTCCCGGTCTTGTTGTCGTTTCCCCCGGCTGTCCCGGGCCGTCGGACATGAGGCCGCCCCGGCGTCAGCGCAGCACCCCTTCCAGGAAGTCGCTGCCCAGCCGCGCGACCGCCGTCAGATCGAGCTGGTGGAGCACATAGCGGCCCCGACGCCGTGTGGTGATCAGCCCGGCCTTCCGCAGGACCGCGATGTGCCGCGACACCTCGGGTGGGGTGATGCCGTGCGCGGCGGCCAGCTCGCCGGTGGTGACGGCGGACCGGGCCAGGTAGCGGCACATCCGGATCCGCAGCGGGTGGGAGAGGGCCTCCATCCGCAGTTGCAGCAGGTCCAGGGAGCCGGGTCCCGGCACGTCGGGCGCCGCGGCCGGGTAGTGGACCACGGGGCGCCAGCCCGGTGCGTGGAGGACCCAGAGATGCGGGCGGCCCACGGAGGACGGCACGAAGGTGACGCCCGGGCCGGCTGCCGGGTCGAGGGCGTCCGCATGTCCGCTGCTGAGCTTGTCGACGACGATCCGGGTGCTGCTGTCGTCCAGCGCGAGGGCGGGTGACATCTCGGCCAGCGCCTGGGCCAGGCCCTTGCGGCGCAGGACCTCCGTCTTGTGCCGGGCGTCGGCGGCGAGCCGGGGGCGCACCCGCTGCCAGAGGTCGTCGAAGAAGGCCTCCGCGCAGTCCTCGAACAGCCGGCGGAGCCAGGCGCGAACCGCCTGCGGGTCCGTCAGGAGCCGCTGCGCGAACTCGGCCTGCCGGGTGCCGCGCGCGGTGGCGCGCTCCAGGGCATGCGCGCGGACCGCGGCGTTGACCAGCGGGGACGGGCCGTTCGGCTCGTAGTCCCGGTGGCAGGAGATGTCCAGGGCCGCGTCGACGAAGAGGTCGTCGTCCAGCCGGTCCAGCAGGTCGAGGTCCTCGGCGAGGGTGGCGCCCGGGCGGCCGCGGGTGTCCGGCAGCGCGGCGAACGGCATATCGGTGTCGCTGTGCGCGGAGCGCCACAGGAACTCCGCCTCGCACAGCCGGTCCGCGAGGTCCGGCCGGAGGGCGGCGTTCGTCGCGGTGGTCCAGCCCTGCAGCCCGGGATGGTGCTTCGGCTCGGCCAGGGCGTGCAGCGCGGCGCACAGTTCGGCAAGGGGCGACGGGCTGAAGACCAGGTGCTCGGGCGGGAGTCCCGCTATGTCGATGGTCACGCTCATGAGCTCCATGCTGCCTGCCCGGGCGCGGGCCGACGCCATCGAAGCGACCCTGCTCGTCCGCCGGTGCCCGTCCGTCGGTGCCGCCGGTGCCCTCGCGCGGCCGGGCGCGCGGAGAGCGGCCGGGCACGCGGAGAGCCGTTCCCGGCCCGGCCCGGGTGCCGTCACGGCAGCGGCCCGGGCCGACGAGGTCGGGCGCGGGTCCGGTGATGTCCGCACGCGGGTGAGGTCATCGCCCGGGACCTGGCCGGGCGGCTCCGCGAGGTGCGGCGGAGCCACGACCGCCGTCCGGCCACGGTCACCCGGAGCCGGACGCACGGGCCGTCCGGGTCACCCGGAGCCGGACGCACGGGCCGTCCGGGTCACCCGGAGCCGGACGCACGGGCCGTCCGGGTCGCCCCGAGCCGGGACCCACGGACCGTCCGGGTCACCCCGAGCGTGCCCCCGCCGTGTCCCGGACGGCCCAGGCGACCAGCGCCGCCACGGCGGAGAGCGCCGCGACCGTGGTCAGGGCGACGGGCAGGGAAGAACGGTCCGCGAGCAGCCCGATGGCGGGCGGGCCCAGCAGTATCCCGCCGTACCCGAGGGTGGAGGCCGTGGCGACACCGCTCGGGCCGGCCAGCTCCCCGGCGCGCCCGATGGCGACGGGGAAGATGTTGGACAGCCCCAGACCGGTGACCGTGAAGCCGACGAGGGCGACGGGCAGGCTCGGTGCGAGGGCGCCGAGGAGCATGCCGACCGTGGCGGTCGCCCCGCCCGCGACCAGCGCCCGGGTCTGCCCGAGGCGTTCGAGCAGCGCCGTCCCGGTGAGCCGGCCCACGGTCATGGCGAGGGCGAAGACGGAGTAGCCCGCGGCGGCGAGCCCGGCGTGCGCGCCGAGATCCTCTTCGAGGTGGAGCGCGCTCCAGTCGGCGAGGGCCCCTTCGCCGTACGCCGTGCACAGAGCGATCAGCCCGAGGAACACCACCGCCCTGCGGTGCCCTCCCGCGGGCCGGGCCGCGGCGCGGTCCATCCCGGTCCTGCGCGGCCCGCGTTCCCCGGAATCCGGCGCCGGTGTCGTGAGCAGGACCCGGCCCGCGAGAGCGGTGATGAGGAGTCCGCAGGCGGCGAGCAGCAGCAGATGCCGGGTGACGGTCAACTGCCCGGCCAGCAGCCCGCCCAGCCCCGCGCCGAGCATGCCGCCGAGGCTGAAGGCGGCGTGGAAACTCGGCATGACGGGCCGGCGCAGCGCGGCGACCAGATCGATGGCGGCGCTGTTCATGGCCACGTTGATCGCGCCGTACGCCGTGCCGAAGACGAGCAGCACCAGGCCGAGGACCAGGGGCGAACCGGCCAGGGGAGGCAGCGCGATGCCCACCGAGAACAGCAGCCCGGTCACCACGGTGACGGGGTGGTTGCCGAACCGGGTGCACAGCCGTCCGGTGACCGTCATGGTGGCGACGGCACCGGCCGACACGCCCAGCAGGGCGAGTCCGAGGTCGCCCGTGGAGGCACCGGTCTGCTGCTTGATGGCGGGGATCCGGACCACCCAGCCGGCGAAGAGCAGACCGTCCAGAGCGAAGAAGGCGGTGAGGGCGATGCGGAGGCGTCGGAGGGCGGGATCCGCGGTATTTCCGCGCCGTCCGCCGGAAAGGGCCGTCCGTGTTTTGTTTAAGTTCGGCACAAAGTCAGAATAGAGGGGTGACCCTGACTCGGACAACACGCCTGGAGAGAGGCCGCAGTGCCCTCGGACCGGCCCTGGAGCTCGTACACACCGGCCGTGCGCCCACCCGCGCCGTCCTGACCTCGGAACTCGGCGTCACCCGCGCGACCGCGGGCGCCGTCGCGGCCGAACTGGAAGCGCTCGGACTGATCCAGGTCGACTCCCGCCCGACCGCCGCGGCCGGCTCGCAGGGCCGTCCGTCCCACCGGCTCGCGGTCGACCCCGCCGGGCCCGTGGTGCTCGCCGCCCAGGTGCACGCCGACGGCTTCCGCGCCGCGCTCGTCGGGCTCGGCGGCCGGATCGTCGCCACCGCGCCCGGCTGCATGACCGTCCCCGCCGACCCGGCACATGTGCTGGCCGCCGTGGTCGACGCCGGGGCGGAGCTGCTGCGGGAGACCGGCCGCCGCTGCCTGGGGGCGGGGCTGGCGGTGCCGTCCGCCGTCGCGGAGCCCGAGGGCACCGCCCTCAACCCGCTCCACGTCGCCTGGCCGGCCGGCGCGCCGGTCCGGGACATCTTCGCCGAACGGGTGCGGGATGCCGGCATCCTCGCGACGGCCGGCTCCGGCGTCACCGTCTTCGCGGGCAACGACGTCAACCTCGCCGCCCTCGCCGAACACCGGCACGGAGCGGGCCGCGGTGCCCGGGACCTGCTGTGCGTGGCCACCGGTCACCGGGGCGTCGGCGGGGCGCTGGTCCTCGACGGACGCCTGCACAGCGGCAGTTCGGGCCTCGCCCTGGAGGTCGGCCATCTGACCGTCAACCCGAAGGGCAGGACCTGCCACTGCGGAAGCCGCGGCTGCCTGGACATCGAGGCCGACCCCCTCGCCTTCCTCACCGCGGCGGGTCGGGACCCGGGGCCCGAGGTGTCGCTGCTCCAGCAGGCCCGGGACCTGCTCCGCGACGAGCGCGAGTCGCCCTCGGTGCGCACGGCCGTCCAGGTGCTCATCGACCGGCTCGGCCTGGGCCTCGCGGGGCTGGTGAACATCCTCAACCCGGACCGCGTCATCCTCGGCGGCCTCCACCGCGAGCTGCTGGCGGCCGACCCCGAGCGGCTGCGCGCCGTGGTGGCGGAGCGCAGCCTGTGGGGGCAGAGCGGCAGCGTTCCGCTCCTAGCCTGCTCGCTCGACCACAACAGCCTGGTGGGAGCGGCCGAACTGGCCTGGCAGCCGGTGCTGGACGATCCGCTGTCGGTGCTGCCCCAGTAGCGTTCGGCCCGGTCGGTCGGTCCGAACGGAGCGGCCCGGGTGCGCTGTCCGGACACAGCGCACCCAGCCGCACGCTCCGCCGCCGCTGCGGCTCCGGCGGGCCGGGACACGGGGGCCCGGACGGCGGGACTGGGACACGAGGCCCGGACACGGCGGCCGGGACGGGCCGACGGCCGGTGCGCAGCTGTGCCCGGTGTCAGCTGCGCCCGGGGTCAGCTGACACCGGCGTCCGTTCCCGCGCCCGTGGGTGGCGGTGGTGGCGGTCGTGGTGGTGGTGAGATTCGGCAGGCAGCGGCGTGTGCGCACCAGTCGGTACAGCAGCGGCGTGCGGCCCGGTCCGGGGCGCCGTCGCAGGCGGCGGGGCGTGCCGTACGCCGGAGGGCGCTCCCCGGCGCTCCTGCGCACCCCGCCCTACTCCCGGGGAAGCAGGTCAGGAGCCGACCGGTGCACGACGACGCGGACCCCCTCCCGCGGTGAGTCTCGACGTATCGAGAGAACCGCACGGAGGAGCTGAGCCACCATGAACACACTTGCCGATATCGCCTACGACGGTCCCGGCCCCGGCCCGTGGATCCTGTTCTTCCCGCTGGTCTGGGCGGCCGTCGTGGCCGGAGCCGTCGTCCTGCTGCGCCGCACCGTCCTGCGCGGCCGCCGCCTCGGCCGCGGATACGGGCCGTGGCAGCCGCGGCCTGCCCACGACGAGAACTCGCCGCTGCACCTGCTCGGACGGCGGTTCGCGGCGGGGGAGATCGACGAGGACGAGTACTGGCGCCGACTCTCCGTCCTGGACGAGGAGTTCGGCCGTCGCAGGGACGCAACGGGATGACCGCCCCGGCCGCTGTGCCGTCGGTGCCCTGCCGTGGTGTGGACGGGACCGCGGACACCGTGACCCGTCACGGCGCGCGGGCCCCAGTGGTCACGTGGCCGCCCCGGTACGCACGAGCGGTGCCGGGGCGGACGGCCTGATCCTCACGGGCCGGCGCCCCGCGCGCCGGGAAGCGCGGCCCGTCCTGCGCGGTCCGTGCCCGTCCGACGAGCCCTGCGGCGGGCCGTCGTCACCGCGACGCGGCGGGTGCCGCCCGCCGCGTCTGGGACCCCCGCCCGGTCAGCCCACGACGGTCGGCCGGGCCCGGGTCCCCTCCAGGCACACGGCCGCCACCGTCACGGGGTCCACGGCACCCCGGGCGGCCGGGGCGGGGGCGTTCAGGGAGTACGGGGCCACGGGGCGGGCCGGGGCCGCCGGCACCGCGGGAACGGGCGCCGGCAGCGAGAACCAGACCACCTTGCCCCCGTCGTCGTGCGGCCGCACCCCCCAGCTCTCGCTGACCGAGGCGACCAGCGCCAGGCCCCGCCCGCAGGTGGCGGCGAGGTCGGCGCCCCGCAGGCTCGGCACCCGCGGGTCGTTGTCCCGCACCGAGACGGTGAGCCGGTCCAGGAAGAACGCGATCTCGATGCTGCACTGCTTGTCCGGCTCGGCGTGCCGGTGGACATTGGTGAGCAGCTCGGTGACCCCGAGGGCCGCCGCGTCGATCAGGGGATCGAGATGCCAGTAGCGCAACTGCGCCGACAGGATTCTGCGGACCTGGCCGATCCGCGACGGCAGGGCCTGGAGCTCCACCGCGCAGTGCCTGCTGGGCTTACTGATCACGGACGACTCCCTGATGAGGTTCGGAAGACGAAGAACGCATTCAGTGCTGGCTGATGCTGTGCCCGGTCGGCCGGTGCGTCACCGCCGGTGAACCCTCAGTCACGTCCCACCAGAGTGAACCCGGCAGGGCCCCCGCGCAACTCGCGCAACGGTTCAACTCCGCGCCGCGTGCCCGCCCGCCGTCCGCACCGCGTCGAGGAACCGGTGCGCCGACGGCGGCCCCGCCTCGCCCGGTGCGGGGTCCTGCTCGCTGAGCGTCAGCAGATACCGGGTGCCGTTGACGGTGGCCAGCGCGCGGTCGCGGGTGGCGAACCACGGCTTGCCCGCCCGCACCAGATGCACCGGTGCGCTGTCGATCTCACTGCCGTAGCTGGTCAGCAGGGTCAGCCTGCCGTCGCGGATGAGTACCTGGCCCGCGCTGGTGAGCTGACGCAGCCAGCGCCCGATCCGGACCCCCGTCGCGGTGAACTCCTGCTCTGCCATGCCGCACCGTCCCCTTGGCGAAGAATGCGCCGTCCGCGCCCCCATTGTCCCCTCTCCTGCGCAGTCTGCCCGCGCCGGGGCCGGTGCGCCAGTGTCCCCCCTCTATGATGCGCAGGACCTGGCCGCACCGCTGCCGACCAGGGAAGATCATGAGGAGCGCGCCGGTGGGCACCACGGACCAGGGGCGGACCGGAAAGCCGGTCGCGACTGTCGACATCGACCGCAGCGACCCGGAGTACCGGGCCTGGCTGAAGGAGGCCGTCCGCCGTGTGCAGGCGGACGCCAACCGGTCCGCCGACACCCATCTGCTGCAGTTCCCGCTGCCGGAGCAGTGGGGCATCGACCTGTACCTGAAGGACGAATCCACCCACCCCACCGGCAGTCTGAAGCACCGTCTGGCGCGCTCGCTCTTCCTCTACGGCCTCTGCAACGGCTGGATCCGCCCCGGCCGGCCGGTGATCGAGGCGTCCAGCGGTTCCACGGCGGTCTCCGAGGCGTACTTCGCGAAGCTGATCGGGGTGCCGTTCATCGCGGTGATGCCGCGCACCACCAGCCGGGAGAAGACCCGGCTCATCGAGTTCCACGGCGGCCGGTGCCATCTGGTGGACGAGCCCGGGACGGTCTACGAGGTCTCGGCCCGCCTGGCGGCGGAGACCGGCGGTCACTACATGGACCAGTTCACCTACGCCGAGCGGGCCACCGACTGGCGCGGCAACAACAACATCGCCGAGTCGATCTACCAGCAGATGCGCCGCGAGCGGTACCCCGAACCGGCCTGGATCGTCGCGACCGCCGGCACCGGCGGCACCTCGGCGACCATCGCCCGCTATGTGCGCTACATGCAGTACGACACCCTCGTCTGCGTGCCGGACCCGGAGAACTCCTGCTTCTTCGAGGGGTGGACGACCGGGGACCCGGGGGTGTCCAGCGACTCCGGCTCACGGATCGAGGGCATCGGCCGTCCGCGGATGGAACCGAGCTTCGTGCCCGGCGCGATCGACCGGATGATGAAGGTGCCGGACGCGGCCTCCGTCGCCGCGGTGCGGGCCCTGGAACGGGCCATCGGCCGGCGCGCGGGCGGTTCCACCGGCACCGGCCTGTGGAGCGCGTTGAAGATCGTCTCGGAGATGGTGGCCGAGGGGCGCACCGGCAGTGTGGTCACCCTGATCTGCGACCCGGGCGACCGCTACCTCGACAAGTACTACTCCGACGCCTGGCTGTCGTCCGAGGGCCTGGACATCACCCCGTACAGCGCGGCGATCGACTCCTTCCTCGCCACCGGCGTCTGGCCCTGAGCGGCCGGGGCGCGTCCGACGCGGGCGGGCCCGGGCCGGGCCCGCCGCCGCCCCGTCCGCAGGCGGCCTACGCCGCGCTGCCCGCCATGAGCCGCCGGTCGAGGGTGCGCACAGCGGTGCGGAAGGCGTGGCCCAGCCCGGGCCGGAGCAGCCGCAGGGCGAACCGGAGCGGAGCGGGGCCGTCGGCGGCGAACGTCCACTGCACCCGCGTGCCCGCCCCGTCCGCGGTCAGCCGCCACTCCTCCAGCAGGGCGCCCAGGGCGGGGGCGTTGGTCGCGTCGACCCGGTACGCATAGCGGTCCGGGGCCTCCGCGGCCATGACCGTCTCGGCGAAGCGGACACCGCCCCGCAGCCGGACCTCCCGGCCCCGGCCGCCGTCCGTCGGCCGGACCGCGGCCACGGCACGGAACCACCGCGGCCAGCCGGTGACGTCCTCCGCGAGCGCCCGGTGCACCGCCTCGGGCGGCGCGGCCGCGCCGGTGCGGAAGACCAGCCGCACCGGGGCGGTGCGCACGAAGTCGAGGTCCACGGGACGGAGTCGGCGGGCCATGGGGCCTGCACCTCCAGCGGTGTCTGCCGTTCGGACGGGGGCGGACACCATAGCGGCCGGACCGTCAGATGTCTTCGGTCCCGGACTCGCCCGCGACCACCAGCTGCGGCAGATGCTCGGAGATCTCCGCCCGGGCCGCGGCCGGCAGCCCCGCGTCCGTCACCATCGCGTCGACGTCGTCCAGCGAGGCGAACGAACTCAGCCCCACCGTCCCCCACTTGGTGTGATCGGCCACCACCACGACCCGGCGCGCCGAACGGACGAACCGGCGGTTCGTCTCCGCCTCGGCGAGATTCGGCGTCGACAGCCCGGCCTCCACCGATATCCCGTGCACCCCGAGGAACAGCACATCGAAGTGGAGCGAGCGGATGGCCTGGTCGGCGACCGGCCCCACCAGCGAGTCCGACGGGGTGCGGACCCCGCCCGTCAGCACCACCGTCGCCGGACCCGGCCGCTGCGCCGCCCCGCCGTGCGAGGCCGCGCGCTGCGCGGTGTGGAAGACGTCCGCCACCCGCACGGAGTTGGTCACCACCGTCAGATCCGGTACGTCCAGCAGATGGTGGGCCAGCGCGAACGTGGTCGTCCCCCCGGACAGGGCGATGGCGCTGCCCGGGGCCACCAGCGGCGCCGCGGCCCGCGCGATGTCCTCCTTGGCGCTCTGCTCCAGGCCCGACTTCGCCTCGAAACCCGGCTCGTGGGTGCTCGCCTCGGCGACCGGCACCGCGCCGCCGTGCACCTTCTCCAACGCACCCTGCCGGGCGAGGGTGTCCAGGTCCCGACGGACCGTCATGTCCGAGACATTGAGCTTCCGGGTCAGCTCGTTGACCCGGACCCCGCCCCGCCGCCGCACCTCGTCGAGGATCAGGGCCCGCCGCTGTTCCGCGAGGAGATTCTGGTTGTCGCTCACCCCGGCCCGTCCCTTCCGACCGTTGATCGTTCCGGCCCGCTCGCCATCATCCTCCCATGGGCCTGCGACAACCGTGCAGGCGAGCGCCCTTGTGCCCACCCGTGCTCCCGTGCGCCGGTCCGTCGCATCACGATCCGGCCTCTCCTGACGTTCGCAGGGGTGCGCCCGCCCCGCCTCCGCAGGATCCTGTAACGCACTCGACGACTCGGGGAGTGGCGATGGCGTCGGCCATGGAGAAGGAATCCGGCGTGCCCACGAGCGCCCCGGCAACGGCACCGGACACCGGGGGAGAACTGGCCCTCGAACTCCTGGTGCACGGCGTCGGAGGCACCACACCGCAGGCGATGCTCGACGACCCCCGGACCGTCCGCGTCACTGGGGACGACACCGCCGGCATCCACCGGCGGTGCGACGACGCGGACGCCGAGCGCCGCCCCCAGGACTACCGCGACCGGCCCGTCCCCGAGGCGTACTGCTGGTGCAACCTGACCTCCGGCAACGGCGCCCGCGCCCTGTGGCTCGTCCTGCTGCCCTTCATGGTGGCCAACCTGGCGCACTGGATGCGGCCCGCCGCCACCGGCCGCCCCCGCGCCTTACGCGCCTACGGCGTGCTCGTCCGACTGCTCGCCCTCAGCCTGACCGTGCTGCTGGTCGCCGCCGCCTGCGAGGTGGCCCTCGACCTCACCGCCTGGCAGTGCGCCGGCTCCCCGGCCTGCGCCCGCGACAAGTCCTGGCTGGGATTCCTCTCCCCGGAGCACGGCGGCTGGTGGGCCCAGCCGGGGCGGCGCCTGGCCCTCGCCGCGCTGGTCCCCGCCCTGCTGACCGGACTGCTCTGGTGGCTCTCCCACCGCACCTGGAGCGCCTACGAGTCGCAGCCCCCGCTGCGCCGCCCCACCGACGAGGACGGTCCCGAGGCGGCGGCGCGCCCCGCCCTGCGGCTGCCCGGCTTCTGGTACGGCCGCCGGCTGGTCGCCCGGCTGCGCGCCGCCCACACCGCGGCCGGATTCCTGACCGTGGCCGCCGCTCTCACCGCCGCAGCCACCCGCCACGACCGCAGACCCGGCGGCAGCGGCTGGCTGGACGCCCTCGGCTGGCTGCTCTACGGCACCCTCGTCGCGGGCGGCGTCTTCGTGGTCTGGGTCGTGGCCGGCCGGGGCCGCAGCGAGCGCGAGCCCGACGACCGGCTGGACCGGGCCGTCGTCCGCGCCCTGCCCGGGACCGCCCTCGCCGTCCTCGCCGCCGCGGCACTGCACGCCGCCTGGTCGCGGCCCGACTGGACCTCCCGGGGGCTGCTGCCCGGCGACGAGACCTTCGGGGTGATCGCCCTCGGCCAGGGCGCCCTCGTCCTCGCCATCGGAGCCACCGCCTGGTGGCTGGCCCGCAGCCGTCCCGAGCACCGCACGGTCCTCGGCGGCCTCGGCGGGGCCGCGGTCGCCACGCTGGCCTGCGCCCTCGGCGGCGTCATGTCCGGCGGCGTCGCCCAGCGGGTCGCCGACTGGCTGGACGGCCCGGGCACTCCCGGCATGGACGGCGGCCCGATCGACGGCCCGCCCGTGCTGCTCTCCTGGCAGGCCGCGGTCATTCCGCTGCTGCTCGTCGTCCTGCTGGTGATCGCGGCCCACTTCGGCAACCGGACGTGGCGCACCCGGCGCCGGGAGATCCGGCTCATGCCCGAGGCGTACCCCGGTGAACCGCCGGACACCTCCCGCACCCGCCGGATCGCCGGGACCGTCGCCCGTGCCCGGCTCACCGACTGCGCCCCGTGGTTCGTCGGCACCATCGCCGTGGTGACCCTGCTGTTCGGCGGTGCCGCGGTCCTGGGCGCCTGGGTGACCGGCGAGGTGCCCGGGGAGGCCGCCGAGAACGCCCCCGGGCCGCTGGCCGCCGGCGCGCAGGCGGCCCAGGCGCTCGGATCCTGGCTGATCGGCGGGCTGTTCATCCTGTTCATCGCCGCCGGCCGGCAGGCCTACCGGGACGCCTCCGCCCGCCGCACCATCGGGATCCTCTGGGACGTCGGCACCTTCTGGCCCCGTGCCGCCCACCCCTTCGCGCCCCCGTGCTATGCCGAGCGGGCCGTGCCCGACCTCACCTGGCGCATGTCCACCTGGACCGAGCGGACGGGCGGCCGCCTGGTGATCTCCGGGCACTCGCAGGGCAGCGTGCTGGCCGCCGCGGCCGTCTGGCAGCTCGACCCGCGCACCCGGCGCCGGGTGGCCCTGCTGACGTACGGCTCCCCGCTGGAACGGCTCTACGGACGCTGGTTCCCCGCCTACTTCGGCCCCGGGCCGCTGCGCGCCCTCCACCGCGAAGTGCACTGCTGGCGCAATCTGTGGCGCCGCACCGACCCCATCGGGGGCCCGGTCCTGCCGCTCGGCGGCACGGACCCGGAGGTCGACCGCGGGCCGCTGCGCGACCCCCTCGTCTACGGCCGCACCGCCGAACACCCGCTGCCCGCACCGATCCTGGGCCACTCCGACTACCAGGCCGACCCGGCCTTCGCCGTCGAACGCGGCGGGCTGCTGGCCCGCCTCCCGGGCGTCCCGGAGCAACGCCCCGGGCCCGGCGCGGAGCCGGCCTGCCCGCCCAAGGCTTAAGGGGGGGCCTTACGCGATGAGCGTGCGACCCGGGGCGGGCATCGTGCAAGGACACCTCAGGGCGACAGCTCGGGCAGGTCCTCCCGGTAGAGCAGGGTGAGTTCGTCCGTGCTGGGGTCCGCGAGCTGGGCGACCCGGCTCGCGTGCCGCTCCACCATCGCCTCGAACGTCTGCCGCGCCGTGCGGCCGTTGCCGAACGCCGGCCCCTTGGGGATCAGGGTGAAGTACTTGAGCAGCGCCTCCGCGGCGCCCTCCCCGATGCGGTACTCGTGCTCCTCGGCCTGCTGCTCCACGATGTGCAGCAGCTCCTCCGGGGCGTAGTCGCCGAAGGTGATGGTGCGGGAGAAGCGCGAGGCCACACCGGGGTTGACGGACAGGAAGCGCTCCATCTCCGCGGTGTAGCCGGCGACGATCACCACCACCGCCTCCCGGTGGTCCTCCATCAGCTTCACCAGCGTGTCGATCGCCTCGCGGCCGAAGTCCCGCCCCGAGTCCTCGGGCGAGAGCGCGTAGGCCTCGTCGATGAACAGCACCCCGCCGCGCGCCCGGTCGAACGCCTCCTGGGTGCGGATGGCGGTGGAGCCGATGTGCTCGCCCACCAGGTCGACCCGCGACACCTCGACCAGGTGGCCGCGCTCCAGCACCCCGAGCGAGGCGAGGATCTCCCCGTACAGCCGGGCGACCGTGGTCTTGCCGGTGCCCGGGGAGCCGGTGAAGACCAGGTGCCGGCGCACGGACGCGGCCTTCAGACCGGCCTGCTGCCGCCGTCGGCCGACCTCGATCATGTCGGTGAGCGCCCGCACCTCGCGCTTGACGCTGTCCAGGCCCACCAGCGCGTCGAGTTCGCCGAGCACCGCGGTGGACGGCCGGGCCGGCTCGGGGGCCGGCTCGGCGGGAGCGGCGGCCGGGGCCGGCTGCGCGGGCACCGTGCCGAGCAGGCCGGTGGTGGCGGTCGCGGTCTGCACCGCCGGTGCGGTGAGAGCGCCGGCCGCCGCCGGAGTGCGGCGCTCGGTGCTCTCGTCGCTGGTGCAGTCCTCGCAGACGGGCCCTCCGGTGCGGCCGTCGCCCGAGGCGGCGCTCTGGTCGGAGAACTCGTAGCCGCCGCGCGCACAGCGCTCGGTGCGGCAGCGGGTGAGGGTGGTGCGGCAGCCGTCGATGATGTGGAACCCGTAGCCGCTGCTGCCCGTCACCCGGCAGCCGGTGAACGTGCCCCGGCCCTCGGCGGACACGTAGAACCCGGCCTCCGTCGGGGAGGTGACGGTGCACCGCTCCACGGTCGGGTCCGCGCCTTTGGTGACGATGACACCGGTGGCCACGGCGTCGACGGTGCAGTTGGCCAGGGTGCCGCCGCTGCCGTGGTCGCGGAACCAGGCGCCGGTCGCGGCCTCCCGGATCCGGCAGTCGTCGAGCTGGGCGGTGGCCCCGTCGCTCACCGACACCGCGGTGTTGCGGACCTGCGCGATGTCGCTGTCGACCACATCGGCCCGGGAGCCCCGGTCGAGTACGAACAGCGCGTCCGGCACGTCGTGCACCCGGCAGGAGTCCAGCACCGCGACCGCGCCGTCGCTCACCCACACCGCCGGGTAGTCGCCGGTGCTGTCGTGGATCTCGCACTGGTGGGCGTCGACCCGGGTCCCCGGATCCCAGACCGACAGCCCGTTGCGCCCGAACCGCCGCACCGTGCTGCGGGTGAGCGTGAGCACCGAACGGGAGCGCAGGTCGACGGCGTTCTCCGGGATGTCGTGGAGGGTGCAGTCGGACAGCGTGAGGACGGCGTCGGTGTCGAGGGTGATCCCGTCCGTCGACGTGCGGTGCACGGTGCAGTCGGTGAGGTGGCCGGTGGCGCGCGAGGTGATGTGCACCCCGGTGCCCTTGATCTCGTACACCTCGCAGCCGATGGCCTCCAGCGAGCTGTTCTCCCCGGTCAGCGAGAGGCCCGCACCGGAGCAGTGGTGGATCCGGCAGCGCTCCAGCCGGGGGTGCGCGCCGCCCCGCACGGCCACTCCGGCCTGGCCGGCGCAGACCACCTCGCAGTCCTCGAAGACCCCGCCCGAGCCCTCGACGGCGCCGATGCCGATGCCGCCGGGGTTGTCGATCGTGCAGCCGCGCACCACCGGGCGGGAGCCGCCGCGCACCTCGATGCCCACGGCCGAGCGGGTGACCACCCGCAGCGCGGTCAGCTCGGGGGTGCCGTCCTCGATCAGCAGCGCGGGCGCGGCGGAGTCCTGGCCCTCGATGTGCAGGTCCTGGAGGATCGCGGAGGCGCGTACGGTGAGGGCGACACCGTCCGGCGGCGCGATCCGGACAGCGCCGCGGGAGCCCTCGGGGCCGCGCAGGGTGACGGCCCGCGTCACGACCAGGTTCTCCCGGTACGTGCCCGCGGCGACGGTCAGCACATCGCCGTCACCGGCGGCGTCCAGGGCCGCGCCGAGGGAGGCGTACTCGCCTGTGCGGCGCCGCCACCGCGAAGTGCCGGTGTGCGTCACCTGGACCGTGCCCTGTGGTGCCATGCTGCTGACGTGCCCCCACCTCGTGCGTGTGCTTCATCGCGTACGGCTGTATCGGCGCTCCACCGTAGCGTGTGCGGGACGGGGCAGTTGACCGCTCAGCGGCCTGTGCCGGTCCTGCCCCAGTCCTGACCGGCTCGTTCCCACGCCTGGTCCCACCGGGTGTACCGCCGATGCATGAGACGCCATACGACGAGCCGTCGCGCGGCCTCCACCAGAGCCGCCGTGGCGGCCGCGGCGCCGGCTCCGGCGAGCACCGCGTGCGAGGTGGCCGTGGACAGGTCCATCGGCCGGGGGACGATGCGTCCGCGGGCGTCCGTCCACAGCCGGAACCGGTCGCCGGGCGTGACCGACCGGGGGGAGATCGACGGGCCGGTCCGGACCCTGCCGTCGGGGGCGCGCCAGGTGGCCACCACCCGGTGGTGCGCGTCGCGGGCCGAGGAGGTCTCCGGGTCGGGGTCGATCGGCGGGTGCGGAACCCGGCGCACCACGGTCGCCGTCACCAGATGACGCGCCTGGCGCTGGTCCTGCACCCACTGCGCCAGTCTGTCGTGCACACCGGTGCCCACGGCCACCCCGGCCGCGGGGGCCCCGAGGACGATCAGCACGGCCGCCAGCAGCGCGGCCCAGGTCTCGGCGGTGTCGGTCCTCCGGCGCAGCGGGTTCCGCCGCCAGCGCCAGAGGCCGGATATCACGCGCACGGTCATGCACCCCCTTCCGTGTCTGTCAGGCCCGCACACCCCACGGCAGGTGTACGGGAAGTCCAACGGAGAACGCCATCACCCGCCCTGTTACCCGGTCACCTCCACCGGATCACCGATCCGGATCGTCCCCGTGTGCTCCGGGACCAGGTTCTGGCCGAAGATCAGCTGGTCGCCGATGCGCCGGTGGCGGGCGAGCGTGCGCAGGGGTTCCTTGCCGCGGTCGCCGGTCCGCTGGTCGGTCGTGGTCATCACACAGCGGCCACAGGGCTTGGCGACGCGGAACGTCACCTCGCCGACCCGCACCCGGGACCAGCCGTCCTCCGCCCAGGGAGCGGTGCCGTCCACCACGACGCTGGGCCGGAAGCGGTTCATCGGCAGTGGGCCCTCGTCGGGGTGGTCGCCCTGTGCGATGAGGGAGTTGAGCGCGTCCAGCGATGCCGTGGTGGTCAGCAGCAGCGGGAACCCGTCGGCGAAGCTCACGGTCTCACCGGGCCGCCCGTACTCGGGGTCCACCGGGCGCCGGCGGGCCGGGTCGTCCAGATGCACCAGGCGAGCGTCGGTGCCCAGGTGGCTGCTGAACCACTCACCCGCGGCCGCGGCGGCGGGCACCGCCTTCACCGTGTCGCGCCAGACCTCCACAGCGGTCGGCGCGACGGGCTCCGGCACCTCCACCGTCAGCGGCTCCATGCCCGGAGCGGTGAGCCGGACGCCCCCGCCCGGCAGTGGCTCGGCGGCCACCAAGGCCAGGCGCGGGTAGGCCCGTTGCGTGATGAAGCGGTCGGCGGTGTCGACCAGCATCCACCTGCGGTCCCCGGCGAGCCCCCACGGCTCCACGGCCGCCTCGTCGGGGTTGCAGCCCGCCACCGACTTGACCGGGTAGACGTGGACCGCTCGGAGTACTGGATTCGGCATGAGTCCAGTCTGCCAGCAGGATCGGACAAATGACCGATCGGTGGGGCCGTTCGGGGCAGGTCAGTAACCGCGCCCCTGATACGGGCGGCCGTACTGGTCCTCGTACGGCGAGGGAGCGGGCCGGGGAGCCGCCGGGCGCGGCGCGGCGGGACGCATCTGGTCGTAGCCGTTCCCGCCCGCCGGGGTCTGGTACTGCTGCGGCCCCGGATACCCGCGCGGCGCCCCCGCCTGCTGCGGAATGTACGGCGCCGGGGCGCTCTGCAGCGGCTGGGGCTGCGGAGCGGCGGCCGGATAGCCGTAGGACGGCGCCTGCTGCGAGGGGCCGGAGGGCAGCGCGGGCAGCGCCGACGGGAGGGCGGGCAACGAGCTTCCGCTGTCGTAGGCGGAAGGCACCCGGATCGGGGCGATCTGCGGGGTTCCCCGCTCTGCGACGAGGCTGTCGTAGATCGGAGTGTCCGGGAAGGAAGGCGCGGAGTAGTAACCGCCGCCATAGGTGGAGCGGGGGGAGGTCATGCTCCATAAGTTAAGCCCACGATGTGCTGATTGGGGAGACCGATCAGAGGGTTGTTTCACGAGTTCGGAGCGCGGATGGATCATCAATGGGGATGAACTCGCGGAAAACGGGCTTCTTGTCGCGTTGAGATCCTGTAAAGGCCTTGCGCCCGACGGGTTACCGCGGGTTGGAGGAGGTATGGAAAGGGCTTGCTGCCGCCCGGCGCCGTACCGCACACGAACCGGCGGGCATAGGTTGTTCCCGGACATCACGGAGGCCGGACGTCCGGCACGGCGGCGAGGGGGAGAGCATGACGATGCGCAAGGGTGCGAACGTTCCGGTTCCGGCCGCGGCGGTGCGGGTCGAACTGGGCTGGCGCGCCGGGCCGGGCGTGCCCGACGCGGACGCCTCGGCGCTGCTGCTCCAGGGCTCGGGCAAGGTCCGCTCCGACGCCGACTTCGTCTTCTACAACCAGCCGGCGCACACCTCCGGCGCGGTGCGGCACGAGGGCAAGCGCACCTCCGGGGAGGCGGTGACCGACACGCTCTCCGTCGACCTCGGCGCGGTCGAACCCGCCGTCGAGACCGTCGTCCTGGCCGCCTCCGCGGACGGCGGCGGCTTCGGCCGGGTGCCGGGGCTGCACATCCGGGTGCTCGACGCGGCGAACGGCACCGAGCTGGCACGGTTCGACAGCGCCGACGCCACGGTGGAGACGGCCTTCGTCCTCGGTGAGCTGTACCGCCGGCAGGGGGCCTGGAAGTTCCGTGCCGTGGGGCAGGGCTACGGCTCCGGACTGGCCGGGCTGGCCACGGACTTCGGGATCTCGGTGGACGACCCCGCGCCCCGGCGCGCGGCGCCGGCGCCCGCCGCGCCGTCCGCCGCCTCAGCGCCCGCGCCCGCCGCCGCGCCCGCGCCTGCTCCGGCGCCCGCCGCCGCGCCCCTCCCTCCGGTACAGCCCGCGCCCGCCGCTGGGGTGCCCGCCCCTGCCGCCGCCCCGCCCGCCGCGCCGGTGCGCCTCAGCAAGGTCACGCTGACCAAGGACGCCCCGGCCGTGTCGCTGACCAAGCAGGGCGGCACCTCGGGCGCGCTGCGGGTGAACCTCAACTGGGAGGTGCGCAAGCAGTTCAAGGGCTGGGGGAACAAGCTCGGCAGGGCCATGGCCCTGCACGCCGACCTCGACCTCGACCTGTGCGCGCTGTACGAGCTCACCGACGGCAGCAAGGGCGTCGTCCAGGCCCTGGGGAACTCCTTCGGATCGCTGCACCACCCGCCGTTCGTCCACCTCGACGGCGACGACCGGACCGGAGCCACGGCGTCCGGCGAGAATCTGACCGTCAGCCTCGACCACAAGGACCGGTTCCGGCGCATCCTGATCTTCGTCACGGTCTACGAGGGCGCGCGCAGTTTCGCCGACCTCCACGCCACCGTCACGCTGCAGCCGCAGCACGGCGCGCCGGTCGACTTCTCCCTCGACGAGTGCACCGTCCCCTCCACCGTCTGCGCCTTGGCGCTCATCACCAACACCGGCGGCGGCGAACTGGTCGTCCGGCGCGAGGCCCGCTACCTCGTCCCCGAGCGCGGGGTCAGCCCGCAGCGCACCGTCGACCGGGCCTACGGCTGGGGCATGAACTGGACCCCCGGCCGCAAGTGACGCCTCACGGCCCCGCGCCCTCCTCGGCGGCGCCGGTCCTGGCGGGTGCGTCCGGTGTTCCGGGCCGGGCGGGGGCGTCCGCGGGCCGGGCGGCGGTGTCCGTCGCTCCGGGCCGGGCGGGGGCGGCCACGGCGTCGGCGCGCGCGGGTGCCTCCGGGGTGCCGGTCCGGCCGGGCGCCGGATACGTCCGCCCCTTCCAGGCCGCGCCGCGCCCCCGGTGGTGCTGCACCGCCGAGTCGACGGTCATCAGCAGATAGAGCGCGGCGGTGAACGGAAGCAGCGGTGCGTACCAGGGCGGTTGGCCGTAGCAGCGGAGCATCGGCAGATAGCTGCCCGCCATGACCGCCCACGCCCCCGCTCCGGCCACCGCCGCCACCTGGTTCCCGGACAGCGCTCCGCCGACGGCCGCGGCCGGCGGGGCCAGGTACACCACGGCCAGCCCGCCGACCGTGCCCGCCAGCAGCAGGGGGCTGTGGCGCAGTTGGGCGTAGGCGCTGCGCGACACCATCCGCCACAGCTCGCCCAGCCGCGGATACGGCCGCACGCTGGCCACCGGGCCGGCGAGGCCCAGCCAGATCCGGCCACCGCCGCTCTTCACCGCCCGCGCCAGTGCCACATCGTCGATGACGGACTCCCGGATGCTCTCCGGGATCCCCGCCCGCGCGGCGGCGGCGTCCCGCAGCAGCACACAGCCGCCCGCGGCCGCCGCCGTCCGCGCCCCCGGCCGGGCCACCCGGCGGAACGGGTAGAGCTGGGCGAAGAAGTAGACGAACGCCGGGACGACCAGCCGCTCCCAGAACGTCACCACCCGCAGCCGCGCCATCTGGGACACCAGATCCAGCCCGGCGCCGTGCGCGGCGGCCACCAGCTCCCGCAGGCTGTCCCGGGCGTGCCGGATGTCGGCGTCCGTCAGCAGCAGGTACTCCGGCGCGGGGGTGCGGGTGCGGGCCAGGGCGATGCCGTGGCGCAGCGCCCACAGCTTTCCGGTCCACCCCGGCCCCGGCTCACCGGGGGAGGACACCGTCAGCCGCGGGCCCCCGGCCGCCGCGGCGAGTTGCCGGGCCAGATCTCCGGTGCCGTCCGTGCTGCCGTCGTCGACGAGGAAGATCTCCACCGGGCCCGGATAGTCCTGGGCGAGCAGCGAGCCGAGGCTCGTCGGCAGGACCGCGGCCTCGTCCCGGGCGGGCACGATCACCGCCACGGCCGGCCACCGCGCGGGAGCCTCCCGCTCCGGCAGTCGCACGTCGGTGCGCCAGAACCACGCACGGCCCAGAAGCAGCCACATCCACACCGCGAGCGACCCCACGGCGACCCAGCTCAGCGCGCTCACCCGGGCAGTCTGCCGGACCGTGCGGGGCGGCAGGGCGCGGCACCACGGCGGGTCGCCCCTTTTGCCCCCGACTGCTGTCCCCCCGACCGCTGTCCCGCCGGTCGTTCCCCGCTCGGCGGGGCCGGTTCGGCGGCCATCTTCCCGTCGTCCGGTTCCCGCAGCCGGTTCGCGCTCTCGGGTTCCCGCTCTCCGGTTCCCGTTGTCCGGCGCCGGGCGGCGGCCGAGCCGTCCCGCCTCCTACGGGACGGTGCGGGGCGGGCCCGACGAAGGTCCGCGGCGTTGCCCCGATCGGCCCATCGCTTAAGGTTGCCGGGTGAAGATCGCGCTCATGGACTCCGGTATCGGGCTTCTGGCGGCCGCCGCCGCGGTGCGCCGGCTGCGCCCCGACGCCGCACTCGTGCTGTCCTCCGACCCTGATGGCATGCCATGGGGCCCCAGAACTCCGGAATATGTCACCGAGCACGCCCTGGCCTGTGCGGAGGCCGCCGCCGCCCACCGGCCCGACGCGCTGATCGTCGCCTGCAACACCGCGAGCGTCCACACCCTGCCCGCGCTCCGCGCGGCACTGGAGCCCGGGCTGCCCGTGATCGGCACCGTGCCCGCCGTAAAGCCCGCGGCGGCCGGCGGCGGACCGGTGGCCATCTGGGCCACCCCGGCCACCACCGGAAGCCCCTACCAGCGCGATCTGATCGCGGAGTTCGCCGACGGCGTGGCGACCACCGGCGTGCCCTGCCCGGGCCTCGCCGACGCCGTGCAGCGCGGCGACGAGGAGGCGATCGACGCCGCCATCGCCGCGGCGGCCGCCCTCACCCCCCGCGACGTAGGGGCCGTCGTCCTCGGCTGTACCCACTACGAGCTGGTCGCCGAGCGCATCCGGGAGGCGGTGCAGCAGCCGTCCGGGCCCGCGATCGCGCTGCACGGCTCCGCCGATGCCGTCGCCGCGCAGGCCCTGCGCCGGATCGGTGCCCAGCCGGCGCCCGCCGCGGACCCGTCCGACGACCTGACGGTGATCCTCAGCGGCCGCGAGACCACCCTGCCCGAGGTCGCCCTGACCTACGCCGAAGGCCGGCTCCTCGCGGCCATGAGCCCCGCCGTGGGCTGACTGCCCCACGGACCGCCCGGCGCCTGCCGCGCCGAGGACGTCGCCCGCCGCCGCCGACGGCCACGTCCTGTCGCGCAGGCCCGGATCCGCAGTCCCGCGGAGGTGTCGGCGGTCGGCGGGTGGCGGGCTCCTGCGCGGAAGCACTGCGGCGTGTGCGCCGTGGAGCGGACCGGACACGCTCTGCTGTCGCGGGGGAACGCGAGTACGCTCGCTTCATGAGGGACGACCTCCACCACGACGATCCGGGCGGCCCGGCCGAGCCCGTCCCCGCGGTGTGGACCGGGCGCGCGACCAACCGCGCGCAGTGGCCGCTCGCCGTCCTCGGCGTCGGCTGCATGGCCCTGGGCGTGGAACTCGCCGTCGAGGCCCCCTGGACGTCCGGCATCGTGCCGCTGCTCATGTCGGTGATCGGCTGCCTCGCCGTGGGCCTGCTGGTGCTCTACGGCACGCTCGCCTTCGTCCACGTCCATGTGCGGATCGAGGACGAGGTCCTGGAGGTCCGGTGCGGCCACGTCGGTCTGCCGCGCCGTCGCATCGCGCTGGAGAACGTTGTCGGCGCCGAGTACGTGCCCCGGGTGACCCCGCACGAGTGGGGTGGCTGGGGCTGCCGGTGGCGCCCCGAGATGGGCACCGCCGTGGTCGTCCGCCGGGGCGAGGGCCTGCTGCTCCGGATGGGGGACGGCCGCCGGTTCACGGTCACGGTCGACGAGGCCGAGGCCGCGGTCCGGGTGATCCACGACCGGCTGCGCAGGATGACGACGACCCACGACCCCGCCTGACCCTCGACCTGCTGGGCCTGGGCCGACCTGCGCGACCGGCCCCTGACGGCTCCTGAGCCGGGCGCCTCCGCGTACCGCCGCCGGGCCGTACCGCACACCCGATCCGTACCGGGCAGCCCGCCCCTGAACCGCCCCCGGCCGGCGTCCGTCAGGGAGGAAAGGCGCCCTGCACCCGGGGCCAGGAGCCCGTGGCGGGGGCCGCCACGCCGCTGCTCTCGCCGAGCGGACGGGCCGCGGCGAGGCCCGCGAGCAGCCCCGCCGCCGCCGTCACCTGCACAAAGCTCAACGCATTGCTGGCCACCGACAGCAGGGCCAGCACCGTCAGCGCCGCCCCCGCCGTGAGGGCGACCCCGGTCGACCGCTCCGACCGCCACAGCGAATGGAGCACCCAGCCGTAGGCCGCGCCCAGCAGCAGCACCCCGGGAACCCCCTGCTCCGCGGCCTGCTTCAGCACCGCCGAGTGGGGCTTGCCGTCCGAGTTCGCCGTCTGCTGCACCGTGGTGCTGAGGTCGCCGAACCGGTCGGGGCCGGCGCCCAGCACCGGATGGTCCTCGGCGAGCCCGACCGCGTCCTGCCACAGCAGCATCCGGTGTTCGGTCAGGCGCACCTCGGCCCGGGTCACCAGTCCGTCGGGGAGCCGGCCCTCCGCGAGCGCCCACGAACCGCCGGCCGCACAGGCCACCAGCACGGCCGCCCCGGCGAGGGCAGGCAGCCGGTGCCGGGCCGCCCCCGCCGCCAGCGAACAGACCAGGACCAGCAGCGCCGCCACGCAGCCCGCCACCGAGCCGAGAACCAGCGCCACCCCGGCGACGGCCAGCGCCATCAGCCGCAGCGACAGCCGCAGCGCGGGCCTGCGGGTGGCCCAGGCGGCGCAGCACGCGGCGCCCGCGGCCAGCGCCAGCTGGGCGGCGGTGGCACCGGTGTGTCCGGGAGCGGGCCCCACGGCCGGGCCGGGCAGGTCGTACGGGGTGCCGGCCGCCAGGGCCACCCCGGCGAGCGCGGCGGCGACCGGGGCGGCGACCGGGAGCAGCGCTCCGCCGATCCGCCCGCAGGCGTATCCCGCCGCCACCGCGAGCAGCGCGAGCAGCATGCCCTCCGGGCGGGACTCACGGCCGGCCGCGGTGATCAGGGCCCAGGCCGCGCAGCACCCCAGGACGACGACACCGGTCACATCGGCGGTGCTGCCGCGCTCCCGCGCGGCGGGTTCAGCGACAGACGGTGCCATCCCGTCGACCCCCCAGTTCTGACGGGCACCGCTCGCGGCACTACGGGTGCCGAGCGGGCACATGGTCGGCCCACCGTATCCGCTGGGACGCCGGGCTGTGGAGCCCTGTGCAGGAGCAATGCGGCGACGGCGGGGCGGAGCGCGGGGTGACGTCGCCGGGCGCCGCCGGGGTGCCGGGCTCAAGATCGGGACGACCGTTAGGCTCGTCGCATGGCAACGCCCGACTTCATCCTCGCCCTGCGCGAAACCGCCGGCCACCAGCTCCTCTGGCTCCCCGGCGTCAGTGCCATCGTCTTCGACGACGACGAGCGCGTGCTGCTCGGCAAGCGCGCCGACACCGGCCGCTGGTCCATCATCGGCGGCATCTGCGAACCGGGCGAGCAGCCCGCCCGCACCGCCGTGCGCGAGGTCTTCGAGGAGACGGCGGTGGAGTGCGTACCAGAGCGGGTCGTGCTCGTCCAGGCCATGGACCCGATGGAGTACGCCAACGGCGACCGGTGCCAGTTCATGGACGTCACGCTGCGCTGCCGCGCGGTCGGAGGCGAGGCCCGGGTCAACGACGACGAGTCGCTGGACGTGGGCTGGTTCTCCCTGGACAGCCTGCCCGAGCTGGAGGACTTCGCGCTGATGCGGATCAAGCAGGCTCTGGGGGACGGGCCTGCCTGGTTCGACCCTGCCGTCGGAGAGTGACCGTTCCTGTGGCTGCCGTTCCTGTGGCTGCCGTCCCTCCGGCTGACGGGCCCCGCCGCTGACCGGATTTCCGTCCCGGATCGCTGCGGCCCGTGTGGTCGACGCCTTTGTCCGGTCGCCCGGCCTGCCGTCCGCCCTGCCTGCCGTCCGTCCGCCCTGCCTGGTGTCGTGTGTTCCGCGGTCCTGCCGGGACGGTCGGCGTGCCCGCGTTCCGTGAGCCGTGAGCCGTCGGCATCCGTCGATGTCGCAGGTCGTGGGGGCTGCGCGGGCCCGGTGACAGAGGGCCGAGCCGGCCGGTGACCGGTGTCCGAGGTGCGAACCCGTGGTGCCTGCGGCAGCGTGGACGACGGACATCAGCATCCGCCGACAGGAGGGCGGCTCCCATGAGAGAGCGGACCGGCGGCGGCCGTCACGGCCCCGCGGACAAGTGGAAGGGCAAGGCCAAGGAGATGGTCGGCAAGGTCACCGGCGACGAACGTCTCCGGGGCGAGGGCCGGGCCGACCAGGTGAAGGGCAGGGCCCGGGAGGCGATGCACGACGTCAAGGAGAACCTGGCCGGTGCCAGGGAGTCCCTGAAGGACAGGAACCGGCGCAGGAAGGGCTGAGCGATCGGTGCCGGTACCGCCCGCGCGACCCGTGACGGCGAGCTGTGCGGGTCCGCGGGCGGTGTCGGCCGGCGCCTCTCGCCCCGTGGATCGCGCAATTCTTTGGTGCTCGTCGGATTTCGGGGCGGAATGCGTCGATGCCACGGGCGGTGGCGGCTGCGATTTCCCCGGGAATGCCACGTGCCGTGTCGATCCGTCGACGCCTGGGAATGAGTCGACGCCTGGGAATGACCGGTGCGGTATTCCCCGGGGCGGGAGTACGGGCGGAGTCCGCGAAGCAGGAGTGGCTCGGTGCCTTCCCGGCTGTTGCCCGCGCTCCCGGTGGAAGAGGGTGCAACCCCGGCGGTGAACAGTGCCTGCCCTCCGGGCTGTTCGGACGGGGTGCCGGACGGGGATGGTGTTTGTCGCGCCGCACGGTGCGCGGGGGAAATAGACGTTCGGGCCGCGGCGGCGAAAGGTTCCCGGAGCGGACGAGCCGATGGAGGAACAGCGGGGAAAGGAAGTGGAGATGGCGGAGGATCCGGCGGCCGACACGGAAGGGGAATCGTCGGTTGCCGGTAATCGGAGTTGGATACTCCAAGGTGTTGACGGCCGGGCGAATCAACGATCTGGAGGGCCCACTTGGCTGCCGATATGCTGGCGCCATGCTTCCCTCCGCCCCCCATGCGCCGGTGCCCGCGGGTGCCTCGCGGCTCGCCAACGTCGGTTCCTCGCCCGTCCGGGAGATCCTGGCGCTCACCGCCCGCCCCGAAGTGATCTCCTTCGCCGGTGGTCTGCCCGCGCCGGAGCTCTTCGACATCGCGGGCATCCGGGCCGCCTACGACGGCGTGCTGGCGGAGGAGCCGCAGCGGGCCCTGCAGTACTCCACGACCGAGGGGGACACGGAGCTCCGGACCGCGATCGCGGACCGGCTGACGGGGCGTGGCCTCTCCACCGGGCCCGACGACCTGCTGATCACCACCGGGTCGCAGCAGGCGCTCACCCTCATCGCCACCGCGATGCTGGAACCGGGCGATGTGGTGCTGGTCGAGGACCCCTGCTACCTGGCCGCCCTGCAGTGCTTCGGTTTCTCCGGCGCGCGCGTGGTCCCGGTGCCGACCGACGACGACGGCATCGTCCCCGCCGCCCTCGAGGAGATCGTGGCGCGCGAGCCGGCCAAGCTCCTCTACCTGGTGCCGACCTTTCAGAACCCCACGGGGCGGACCCTGCCGGCGGAGCGCCGCAGTGCGGTGGCCGAGGTGGCCGCCCGGCACGGCTTCTGGATCGTGGAGGACGACCCGTACGGGGACCTGCGGTACGACGGGGAGCGGGTGCCGTGGGTCTCCGGTGCCGAGGCCGCGGCCGACCGCACCGTGCTGCTCGGCTCCTTCTCCAAGATCATGGCGCCGGGGCTGCGGCTCGGCTACCTGCGCGCGCCCGCCGGTCTCCGCCGTTCCTGCGTGATAGCCAAGCAGGCGGCCGACCTGCACACCTCGACCGTCGATCAGGCCGCCGCGGCCCGCTATCTGCGGGACAGCGACCTCGACGCCCATGTCCGGACGATGTGTTCCGCCTACCGGGACCGCCGGGACGCCATGCTCGACGGACTCCCGGCGGCGCTGCCCGCGGGCAGCCGGTGGAACCGCCCGGAAGGCGGCATGTTCATCTGGGTCACCCTCCCCGCGGGGTACGACGCGACGGATCTGCTGAAGACCGCGGTCGGGCACGAGGTGGCGTACGTCCCGGGCGCGCCGTTCTTCGCGGGCACTCCCGATCCGGGCGCGATGCGGCTGTCGTTCACGACGCACTCGCCCGACGAGATCTCCGAGGGGCTGCGCCGTCTGGCGAAGACCTTCGCCTGAGCCGGTCGGTCTCCGCTTCCGGGGCGGCTCCGAGAGGGCGGCCAGCGGCAGGGTGCCCGGTGCGCGGCGGTGTGCGCCGAACGGGGCAGGGCAGCCCCGAGCCGGGTGGCCGGGATTCGGCCGTCGTGGCGATGCCCGGCGGCGCCCGACGCGTTGACCGGGTCTTCGGGCGCCTGTCTGGGACGATGCGCTCGCCACCGCCCGCCGAGGAGCGCCCAGGGAGAGACCATGGCAGGAAAGTTCGAAGCGACCGTTGAGATCGACCGGCCCGTGGACGAGGTCTTCGCCTTCCTCGCCAACGGCGAGAACGACCCGAAGTTCAGCCCCCGGGTGCAGCGGATGGAGAAGACGACCGAGGGGGCGACGACGGTGGGCACCGTCTACCGCAGCACGGTCAAGGACGCCGGGATGACCACCCACCGGGAGTTCCGCATCAGCGAGTTCGAGCCGCCCCGGAGAATCCGCTGGACCGAGATCTCGACGAACCTGGTGACGGCCCCCGAGGGCGGCTACGACCTGGAGCCCGCCGCGGACGGCCGGACCAGGCTGCGCGTCTTCAACGTCCTGGAGGGGCACGGCCTCGGCAAGCTGCTCGCGGGGCTCGCGGTCGGCGCCGCGCGCAAGGACGCCGACGCGTTCGCCCACCGGATCAAGGCGGCCGTCGAGGCGTCCTGACCCGCCGCGCCCGGGCGACGGCCCTCGTTGGCGCGGGGCGGACCCGGCAACTGAGGGGGCGCAGTCGCGGTGCGCTCGCCCGTGTCACGGGCCGCCCGAAGCAGGCCAGGGGCCCGGCGCCGTCGCCGGCACCGGGCCCCTGGCCCGTCACGAGCCGTTCACCGGCCCGTTCACCCCCCTCGGGTGACCCGTATCAGCTCGTGGCCGGGTCGACCATGGCGGCGAGCACCGACCGCCAGTCCTCGCCCGGCCGTTCGGTGAGCACCGGCGCCAGCCGGTCCGCGCGGTACCGCCAGTGGTGGTCCAGGTCGCGGTGCGTCCCTGCTCCGATCGTCACCTCGCTCCCGCTGCCCAGGAGGGCGGCCAGCTCGGTGGCGAGGTCCGGCCAGGCCACATGGCCGCCGATCGCGTTGACCACCCCGTCCACCGGCTCGTCCAGACAGGTGACCAGCGCGCGGGCGAGCGCGGCGGCGTGCACCCAGGGCGCGCCGTACCAACCGTGCTCCCCGGCTCCGGGGTCCGGCAGCACGAGCGGGTCCCCGGCCAGCGCCGCCTGGTACAGCGCCCCGGTCGCCCCCCAGCGCAGCTGGTCGCGGAGCCGGTCGTGCGCACCCCAGACGATGGGGGAGCGCACGGCGGACGCGCCGCCCCGGCCCTCGGTCCCGGCGGCGTCCAGCAGCAGCCGTTCGCAGGTCACCTTGGCACTGCCGTACGCGGTCAGCGGCTCGCGCGACGGCGCGCCTTCCGCCACCTCGGCCTCGGCCGGGTGCCCGTAGGCGTCCACGCTGCTGACGAACACGAACGGGCCCTGCCGCCAGGCGTCCACCAGCGCCTCCATCGCCGCGATGTCCACCTCCGGGCGGGTGAAGGTGCAGGCCGCGTGGATGACGGCGTCCGCTCCGGAGCAGGCGGCGCGCAGGCTGTCGAGATCGGTCAGGTCGCCCTCGACCACCTCCACGCCGTCCCCGCTCACCCGGTGCGCCGACTCGGGGCGGGCGAGCGCCCGTACCGGCCGGCCGCGCCGGACGAGCTCGCGCACCACGAACGCCCCCACGCCACCGGTGGCCCCGGTCACCAGGACGGTGCCGGTCCGGGGCGTGCACGGACGGCGGGCCGGGGCAGCCGCGGACGCCGCGGCCCGCTCGGCCTCCCGGGCGTTCAGCAGTGCCGCCAGTGCCCGCGGGGTGCGGCGCTCCATGACGTCCAGCCCGGTGAGCGGCAGCCGGAGCCGTTCCCGCAGCCGTTCGGCCAGCTGCACCGCGGTCAGGGAGTGGCCGCCGAGCACGAAGAAGTCGTCGTCCGGGGCCGGTTCCTGGGCCAGCAGCTCGGTGTAGACGGCGAGGACGGCGCGTTCCCGCTCGCCGGTGAACGGCTCCGGCTCCCGTTCCGGCTCCGGCGCGGGGGCCGGGGCCATGGGCGCCGCCGGCAGACCGGGCAGCCGCGTCCGGTCCACCGTCCCCTCGGCCGTGAGCGGCAGCGTGTCGAGCAGGGTCACCGCTGCCGGGACCGCGGAGCGCTCCAGCCCCGCGCGCAGCTGCGACCGCAGCTGCGACGGGCTCGGCCCGCCGGCGCGGGCGAGGACCGCCCACGCCAGCGGCGGCCGGCCGGCGAACTCCACGACCACCGCGCGGGCCACGTCGGGGTGCGCCCGCAGACGCTCCTCGGCCGGATGGGCCGCCCCGGTCCCCGTCGGCCCGGTCTCCGTCGCCCCGGTCCCCGCCGGCCCGGCGGCGTCCTGCCGGCCGGACGTCAGCAGCCCGCCGGGCAGTGCGGCCGTACGCAGCGCCGGGTCCGCGGCCAAGGCCGCCAGCAGCTCCCCGAACGCCTCCGTCAGCCGGGCGCCCGTCCCGTCGCCCAGGACGGCCGCGCTGTGCTGCACCAGGGAGAGGGCTTCACCCTCGGCGACACCGAAGGACAGGTCGAACTTGGCCGTGCCGAGGTCGAGTTCGACGGCCTCGGCCGTGGTGCCGGGCAGCAGGAGCGCCGTGGGCTCCTGGAGTAGATCCGCGGTGACCCGGACCAGCGCGGTCCCGTCGCCGCCGCGCGCGGCGGCGCCGAGCCGCTCCACCACCAGGTCGAACGGCACCTCGCGGTGCTCCTGGGCCTCCAGCAGCGCCGTGTGCACCCGGTCCACCAGCGTCCCGAAGGCGGGGTCGCCGGACAGATCGACCCGGACGGGCAGGGTGTTGACGCACAGTCCGACGAGTCCGCGCATCGCCGCGCCCGTGCGGTGACTGCTTGCACAGCCGATGACCAGGTCGTTCTCCCCGGTGGCCCGGTGCAGTGCGGCGAACGCCGCGGCCAGCACCACGGTGAACAGCGTGGTCCGCCGCTCCTGGGCCAGAGCCCGCAGTGCGGGCAGCACCTCGGCGCCCAGCGGCGCTTCATGGATCCGTCCGGCCCGGGCCGGACCGGCCGCGCCGGTCCCGTCCGAGGCCGCGGTGCCGGTCCCGTCCGCGGCCCGGTCGGGGCCGGGCAGGACGAGCGGGGCGGCACCGTCGAGCCGGCGCAGCCAGTGCTCCAGGCCGGGCGCGAGCCGTTCGGCGGACGTGTGCTCCCGGCGGGCGAAGTCCGCGTACTGCGGGGCCGGGGCCAGCCGGTCGGCACGGCCCTCGCACGCCGCGGCGTAGAGCTCCGCGATCTCCGTGGCGACCGTACCGATCGAGCCGCCGTCCACCGCGATGTGGTGGAGGGTCAGCAGCACCGTGTGGTCCTGCTCGGCGTGCCGGACGACCAGCGCGCGCAGCATCGGCCCCGAGGCCAGGTCGAACGGGCGGGCCGCCTCCCGGAGCAGCTGCTCCGTGCCGTCACCGGCCGCGTCCACCACCGGGACGGGAACCGGCGCCGGGTCCATGACCTGCTGGAACGGTATGTCCTCGCGGTGGCCGTACCGGGTCCGGAGGATCTCGTGCCGCCGGACCAGCCCGTCCAGAGCGGCGCCGAGCGCCGCGGTGTCCAGCGGGCCTCGGACGCGGGTGGCGAACGGCACGGCGTACAGGGCGCCGCCCTGGCCGAGCCGGTCCATCAGCCACATCCGCCGCTGCGCGCGGGAGAGCGGCACCGGACCGGAACGGTCGGCGGTGTCCGGGCCGGCGTCCGGGCCGGCGACGGCGCCGGGCACCGGTGCCGGGCCGCCCGTGCGGGTGCGGGCCCGGGAACGGGCCCGGCGCAGCAGCGCTTCCTGCCGGGCGACGGAGGAGAGTGCGGGATCAGTGGCCATGGAGGTCCTCCGTCGGCAGGTCGTGGCGGGCGCCGTCGTGTCCGGCCGCGCCGGTCGGGCCGAAGCCGCCCGCCGGCGCGGCGGGGGTCTCCGGGGCGCCGGGGGTGTCGGTCTCGTCCCCGAGCCCGGCGTCCCCGAGCCCGTCGTCGTCACCGAGCCCGTCGTCGTCACCGAGCTCGGCCAGCAGGGCGCGCTCCAGCACCGCCGCGTGGCCGGCCACGGTGGGCGTGGCGAAGAACTCCGCCAGGGGCAGCTCGACCCCGAGCTCCTCGTACAGGTCGTCGACGACGGCCAGTGCGAGCAGCGAGTGGCCGCCCTGTTCGATGAAGTCGGCGTCCCGCTCGGTGATCTCCCGTCCGAGGGAGAGGCTCCAGGCGCGGGCCACGGCCTGTTCGATGGGGGCCAGCGCCGCATCGCCCAGGGCGGGGGCGGCCGGGGCGAGCGGACCGGTGCCGGAGCCGTCCAGCTCGGCCAGGGCGCGCCGGTCCACCTTGCCGGAACTCGTCAGCGGCAGCCGGTCGACGACCGTCCACTCGTCCGGAACCAGATGCGCGGGCAGCCGTCCGGCGAGCCGGGCCCGGAGCGTCTCGGCGCGCGGCACCGGCCCCGGAGCGGCCACGACGAACGCCGCAAGCCGGGCGTCGTCCGCGCTCGGGCGGCGCACCGTCACCGCCGCGTCGTCCACCTCCGGCTCCTCGCGCAGCGCGTGCTCGATCTCGCCCGGCTCGATCCGGAAGCCCCGGACCTTCACCTGGTCGTCCGCGCGGCCTTGGAAGTCCAGCACCCCGTCCGGTCGGGCGGAGACCAGGTCACCGGTGCGGTAGAGCCGCCCGTGCGCCGGATGGTCGACGAACCGCTCGGCCGTCAGCTCGGGCAGGCCGACGTAGCCGAGGGCCAGCCGCGTCCCGCCGACCCACAACTCGCCCTGCGTGCCCGGCGCCACGGGGTTCCCCTCGCCGTCCAGCACGTAGGCGGTGGCACCGGCGACGGCGCGCCCGATGGGCACCTGGCCGTCACAGTCGGCGTCCGTGACACGGTGGGCGGTGGCGACGGTCGTCGCCTCGGTCGGGCCGTAGGCGTTGACCAGCTCCAGCCAGGGGAACGCCCGCAGCACCGCACGGGCGTGGGCGGCGGCCAGCGCCTCGCCGCCGACCATCACGGTGCGCACCACGCCGAACAGCCGCGAACGGCGCACGGCCAGCTGGTGGAAGAGCGCGGTGGTGAAGAAGGCGACCGTGACACCGTGCCGTTCGACCTGCTGCGCCAGGTCCTCCAGCGAGGGCCGTTCGGCGGTGCAGACGGCGATGGACGCGCCGTTCGCCAGCGCCCCCCAGAGCTCGAAGGTCGAGGCGTCGAAGGTGACCGGCGAGTGGAACAGGACCCGGTCGCGCGGGGTGACCGTCGCGTAGCCGGGGGCCCGCACCAGGTCCGCGATCCCGCGGTGGGTGACCGCCACGCCCTTCGGCCGGCCGGTCGAGCCGGACGTGAACAGCACCAGCGCGGCACCGTCCGGGCCGGTGGCGACGGGCTCCGCCACCGCTGCCGGCTCCACGTCCGGCAGGGCGCCGTCGGCGGGCAGCACCAGAACCTTCTCGGGGCTCAGCTCCGAGGACTCCAGGAGCTTGCCGTCGGTCAGCGTCAGCACGGCCTCGGTGTCGGCGAGCATCCGGGCGGTACGGGCCGCCGGGTGCGCCGGGTCCAGCGGCACGCAGGTCGCGCCCGCCCACCACACCCCGAGCTGGGCGACGACGGTCCGCGCGGAGCGCGGGACGAGCAGGGCGACCCGGTCACCCGGCCGCACCCCGCGGTCCCGCAGCCGGCCCGCCAGCGCCGCGGCCGAGGACACCAGCTGCCGGTACGTCAGGGTGGTCCCGCCGTCCAGCACCGCCAGGTCGTCGGGGCGCCGGGCGGCGTGCCGGGCGATCAGGACGGGCAGCGAGCCGTCCCCGTCGGGTGTCCGCCCGTCCGGGGCGGTCGCGGAGACCGTCCCGGCGCCGGTGGCTGCGGAGGCAGGGGTTTCAGTGACGGCGGTTCCGGTGACGGCGGTTCCGGTGACGCCGGACGCGGTCGCCGGGGTCCCGTCGCCGGCGGGCCGGCGGCTGTCGAGGAGCGCCGCCACCGCCCGCAGATCGGGCTGCCGCAGCACCTCGGGCGCCCGCAGCCGGACCCCGCTCTCCTCCCGCACCGCGGTCAGCAGCCGGGCCAGCGCCAGGGAATTGCCCCCGGCCTCGGTGAAGTTGTCCGTCAGCCGGATCTCCGGGGCACCGAGCAGATCACGGCAGAGCCGCAGCACCAGCCGCTCGCCGGCACCGGCCCCCTCGTCCGCTCCGGAGCCGTCCGCCGCGCCCGTACCGTCCGGGGCCGTGGCGGGCGCGGACTCACCGGTCGCGAGCAGCGCCGCGCGGTCCACCTTGCCGTTGGCGTCCAGCGGAAAGCCGTCCACGATCGTCAGCGAGGCGGGCACCGCCTGCTCGGGCAGCCACGGCCGCACCCCGCTCAGCACCGCGCTCGGGGAGAGCCCGTGGCCCGGTGCGGCCTGGACGAACGCGGCGAGCCGGGCGTCGCCCGCGGGGGTGCGGCGCACCGCGACCACGGCCGCGGCGACCCCGGGGTCGCGCTCCAGCGCGGAGGCGACCTCGGCGGGCTCGATCCGCACTCCGCTGATCTTCACCTGGTCGTCCAGCCGCCCCAGGAAGTCCAGCTCGCCGTCCTCGCGCATCCGCACCCGGTCGCCGGTCCGGTAGACCCGGTCGGCCTCCGGCACGCCGAGGCCGTCCGGCGCGGCGGTGAACCGCTGCGCGGTCAGGGCCTCGTCCAGATAGCCGAGCGCCAGCAGCCGTCCGCCGATGCGCAGTTCACCGGCCTCGCCGCGGGGCAGCAGGACACCCTGCTCGTCGGTGACGCACACGGTCACCCCCGGAACGGGGCGCCCGATGGGCGGAGCGCCCTCCGCACCCTCGGCCTCACCGGGACGCATCGCGTACGTCGTGGTGACGACCGTCGACTCGGCCGGGCCGTAGGCGTTGTGCACGGTCACCGGCAGACCGGCGGCCGGCCGGCGGCGCATCCGGTCCCCGCCGACGACCAGGTGACGCAGCACCAGGCCCGACGGCCACGTCCGGTCCAGCACCGGCTCGGCCATCGGCGTGGCGGCGACGGAGACGGTGATCCGGGCGTCGCGCCACCAGTCGGTGAGCACCGCCGGGTCCCAGCGGACCGCGTCGGGGGCGGGGCAGAGGGCCGCACCGCTCGTCAGGCCGGCCCACAGCTCCATCAGATGCGGGTCGAACGCGACACCGATCAGCAGACTCTGCCGCTCACCGGGGCCGACCCCGGTCTCCGCGCGGTACCAGTCCAGCAGCGCGCCGAGCGCGGGCTCGGCTACGGCGACGGCCTTCGGCGTGCCGGTGGAACCCGAGGTGAGGACGGCGTAGAAGGTGCCCTCCGGGGCGGCCGACGCACCGTCGGGAGGCGTGGTGAAGGCGGCCACCGCCGCGGCGGGCGCGTTGGCACCCCGGCCGGGCAGGGCCAGCGCCAGCTGCTCCCCGGTGCGGTGCGCCTCCGGCAGCAGGGCGGGCTCCCCGATGAGGCAGCCGACCCGGACGTTCTCGGTGACGGCGGCGATCCGCCGCTCCCCGGGCCGGGGCCCGAGCGGCAGATAGACGGCGCCGAGCCGGGCCAGGGCGACCGCGGTCACCACGAGCGCGGCGGACCGGTCCAGACAGACGCCGACCAGGTCGCCGGGGCCGACCCGGTCCCGCAGCGCGGCGGCCACGTCCGCGGCGGCCGCGTCGATCTCGGCGTAACTCCACTGGTCCTCGCCGTCCAGGACGGCGGGGGCGTCCGGCGTCCGGCGCACCCACTCCTCGTAGTGGGCGAGCACGGAGCCCGCCGCGGGGGAGGGAGTGTCCCCGTGGGCCACGCTGAGCGCGGGACGGGACGGTGCGGTGGCGTCGGACGGGGTGCTGGTGAGGTGCTCGCTCATATCGACTCCGAAGGCGCGGCCGTCGTGCCGACGGCGGTCAGGGCGCGGGCCTGGTCGGCCAGCACCGGGTTCTGGAAGAGGAGGCGCAGCGGCGGCCGGTCGCCCAGCCGGGGCTCCAGCCAGGCCGCGAGGTGCGCGGCGAGCAGCGAGTGCCCGCCGATCCGGAAGAAGTGGGAGGACTCGGAGAAGCGCGCGTGGCCCAGGACTTCGCGCCAGCCCTCGGCGAGCAGCGCCACCTCCGGGTCGGCGAACGCCGCCGGGGCCTCGTCCACCGGCTGCCGGACGGGCGTGAGGCCGGCGGCGGCCCGGGCCAGCGCGGCCCGGTCGGGCTTGCCGCCGGGCAGCAGCGGCATCGCGTCCAGCCGCACCCAGCGGCCCGGCACCAGCGCCCCGGGCAGCCGCCCGCTCAGCGCCGTGTGCAGGGCCTCCTGGTCGGGCTCGGTGCTGCCCTCGAGGAAGCCGATCAGCCGGGGGCCGCCCGCCGCGTCGCGGTCGAGCACGACCGCGCAGGACCGGCCGCCGAGCTCCGCCGACGCGGCGGCCTCGATCTCCTCCAGCTCGATGCGGTAGCCGCGCAGCTTGACCTGGTTGTCGCGGCGGCCGAGGAAGTGCAGCCGCCCGGACCGGTCGCGGTAGCCCAGGTCGCCGGTCAGATAGACCCGTTCGCCGCCGAGCGCCTCCGGGCGCACGAAGCGGGCGGCCGTGGTCTCCGCGTTGCCGACGTAGCCCTCCGCCAGGCCCGCGCCGCTGATGGCGAGTTCGCCCACCGCGCCGGCCGGCAGCGGCCGCAGCAGCCCCGCGTCGAGGACGTGCACCCGCTCCCCGGGCAGCTCCGTGCCGAGCGGGATCTCGGCGCCGTCCACCAGGTCCGCGGCGGTGATCTCGTGAACCGTGGAGCTGACCGCGGCCTCGGTCACGCCGTACACGTTGAGCACCCTGGCGTCGGTGTCGCCGAGGAACTCCCGCAGCGCGTCGGCCGGGATCCGCTCACCGCCGAGCACCACCAGCCGCGGCGCCCAGCGGCGCTCCCGCAGCGCCGGCCGGAGCTCCGCGCGGGTGGCGAGGAAGTAACTCGTCGGCAGGTTGGCGACGGTGACCCCGGTGTCGGCGAGCATCCCCGCCAGCTCGGTGCCGGTGGGCACCTCGCGATCCGGCACGACCAGAGCGGCTCCGGCGTGCAGCGAGGGCAGCACCTCCTCCAGCGCCACGTCGAACGACGGCTGGGCGAACAGCAGCACCCGGTCGTCGGCCACCAGCCCGAACCGGTCCGCCGCGCCGGTCATGTGGTTCTCCAGCGCCCCCCGGCCGACCGCGACCGGCTTGGGAATACCCGTCGAGCCGGAGGTGTGGATGATGTACGCGGCGCCCTCCACGGTCCGCGCCGGGTGGGCGAGCGGGAACACGCGGTCACCGACCCGCGCCACCGGCAGAGCCGTCGCCGCCAGTTCCACACTGCCGTCGGTCAGCACCAGCGCCGGAGCGAGCCGCTCCAGCAGCAGGCCCAGCCGGGCCGCCGGGTCCTGCGGGGAGAGCGGGGCGTACACCGCTCCCGTCCGCAGACAGGCCAGCAGCGTCACCACGGAGTCGGTGCCCCGCGGGAGCACCGCCGCCACCGGCTGTCCCGCGGTCACGCCGCAGGCCCGCAGCCGCTCGGCGAGCTCCGCCACCCGCCGGTCCAGCTCCCCGTAGGTCAGCCGCAGTTCACCGGCGTGGACCGCCGGCCGTGCCGGGTCGTGCCGGGCGGCCGGGTCCAGCAGGTCGCCCGGCGCGTCGGACACCGGAGGCGCGGTCTCCGGGCGGGGGTCCGCCCCGGCCCCCGCCAGCGCGGCCAGCGGCGCCTCGGGGTTCTCCAGGTAGGAGCGGAGGAGGTCCAGGAGCCGTCCGGCGAGCAGTTCCGCCACGTCCTCGCCGAACAGGTCGTCGTCGTAGTCCCACACGAGCGTCATGCCGGGGGCGCCCTGCCGCGGGCTCACCCCACGGCGGTCGTCCGGCAGCAGCACCACATCGAGGTCGAAGCGTGTGGTGCCGGTGTTGAACCCCTCGAACAGGGTGACGTCCAGACCCGGCACCTCGATCTCCGGGAGCGCCGCGTCATGGGCGCTGAACATCACGCTGAACAGCGGGTTGTCGGCCCCCGAGGTGTGCATGCCGAGCGCCCGGGTCAGCTCCTGCACCGGGACGTCCTGGTGCGGGAGCGCCCGGATCAGGGTGTCGGTCACCTCGTCCATCACATCGTCGGCGGGGGCGTCCGGGTCCGGCGTCAGCCGCAGCGGGATCGTGTTGACGAACATCCCGACGGTCTCCTCGAAGCCGCGCGGGCGGTTGCCCACCGCGGTACCGATGACCATCTCCGACCGGCCGCTGTGCCGCCGCAGCAACTCCGCGAACAGGCCGAGCAGCGCGGCGAACGGCGTGAGCCCCCGCTCCCGGGCGTGCTCCCGCAGCTTCCCGGCGAGGTCCGCGCCGATGGACTGGCGGAGCTGGCCGCCCCGGTGCCGGCGCCGGGCGCCCGGCCGCGCCAGGCCGGGCAGCGGCATGTCGAAGGCGGCAGAGCGCAGTTCGTCCTGCCAGTGGGCGAGGCTGCGGTCACGGGAGGCGACGGCGTCCGGCGCCGCCGCGGCCCGCACGTGCTCCTCGTAGGAGGGCGCGGGCCGCAGCGCGACCGGCTCGCCCAGGACATGGGCCCGGTAGACGCGGAACACGTCGTCGAGCAGGATCGCGAACGAGTGGCCGTCGTGGATCAGATGGTGCTCGACGTGGATCAGCCGGTGCAGGTCCGGCGCGAGCCGCACCAGCGTCCAGCGCAGCAGCGGCGCCTCGCAGGTGTCCAGCGGGGTCTCGGCCTCGGTGCGCAGCAGCCGGGCGAACGACTCCTCGGGGTCCGGGTCTCCGGAGAGGTCCACGGTGTGCAGCCGGGGCGCGCACGCCGGGGCGACCCGCTGGCCGGGGATCCCGTCGGTCCCGGGCACCAGCTCCAGGCGCAGTCCCGGATGCCGGTCGAGCGTCGCGGCCAGCCCGCGGCGCAGCGCCTCCTCGTCGAGCGCGCCCCACAGGTCGAGCGCTCCGGTGAAGTTGTAGGCGCGGCTGCCCGGCGTCACTTGCTCGTGCAGCCAGACGATCTCCTGCGACGAGGAGAGGGGGAACATCGGCCATCCCTGGGGTAGTCGGGGTTCGGTATCGGTGAAACGGTCGGCCGGGAGCCCGGTGTGCGGGCCCTGCCGAGAGGGCGGCCTCCGCGGGTCGCGCGGTGGGCCGCCGCAGGGGTACGGCGTGCTACGCGGTGGGTCTGTGCCCGGCCGGAGCGATGACCGGCGCGGCCGGACCGGACGGCAGACCGGAGCGAACCCGGGCGGCCAGCGCCCCGAAGGCGTCACGGGCCGCGGTGTCGTCGATCAGGGCGCGGTCCCAGACCATCCGGAGCTCCACGTCCGCGCCCTGGCTGACGGAGACGGCGAACGGCGCGCGCACGGGCCGCCCGTCCACGCTCACCTCCCGCCCGTCCACCCCGGCCAGCCGCAGCGGCGCGCGGCGGCTCCGGTCCTCGACGGTGAGCATGGCGTCCATCCGGCCGGACCAGGCCGCCGCGCCGGCGGCCCGCGCCGCGCGCACCACCTCGTCGAACGGCGTGTCGGCCCGGTCCAGGTCGTCCCACCAGGCGGTCGCCGCGTCCCCGGCGGGATCCGCCGGGCCGGCCTGCCGGTCCGGGGCGCCGGTCGCCGCGGGGAAGACCACGGTGTTGAGGAAGCAGCCGAGCACCGGCTCCGCCGCCGCCGGCCGGCCACCCCACGGGTACCCGACGGGAACGACATGCCCGGGGCCGTGCACCGCGCCCACCGCGGCCCGGCAGGCCTCCAGCAGAGCGGGGAACGGGAGCGCGGCGCCGTCGCCGGCCGGGACCGGAATCCGGACCTCGGCCGCACCCGTGGGCAGCCCCGCGGGCACGGGACGTACGCCCGCGGCCGGTGTCATGTCCTGTACGCCGCGGAGCCGTTCGGCCCAGTAGGAGAGGGCGGCCGGTGCGCTCGCCCGCTCCTCGGCGGCGAGCTGCAGCAGCACGGCCTCACGGTAGGCGCGCAGTTCGGCGGCCGCCCGGCCCGGGTCCACATCCGCCGGGCCGAGCCCGTCACGGTAGGCGGCCGTCAGCTCCCCGGTGATCCTGGCCAGCGACTGTCCGTCGCACGCGGCGTGGTCCAGGGCGACGGCCAGCACCTCCTCGGCCGCGTCCGGACCGTCCTCGGCGAGGTACAGCCGCAGCGGCGGGCCGTCCGCCGGCCACCGGCCGAGCGCCCGGCGCAGCGCCGCCTTCGCGTCCTCGCCCGGCGCGGACTCCACCCGCTCCGCCGGCACCTCGGCATCGCCAAGCCGCTGCACGGGAGTTCCGCGCAGCACGGCCGTCCGGGCGCGCAGTGCGGGGTGCAGGGCGGCCAGCGAACCGGCGGCCGCACGCAGCCGCGTCAGGTCCACGGTGCCGCGCGGGAACGCGAAGAAGAGCGGCACGACATCGGGCCGTCCGGCCGGGTCGAGCGAGCGCACGAGGACGAACCGGCGCTGCGCCCCGGTGACGGGCAGCAGACCGCCGCTCTCGTCGAGCCGCTGATATCGGGTGAGGTATTGGCCCGTGATGCTGGAGTGCACCGGTTCCTCTCTGGTCGGCGTCCGGTCCGCGGGCAGCGGGCCGGACGGGGAGCAGGGGCGGAGAGCCCCCGCGCGGGCGGTGGTAGCGGGGCGGTGCTGTGGTGGTTCCGGGGCGTGCCGGGTGCTTCCGCGGCAAGGTGCTTCTGCCGGGCCGCGGCGGCCGGGCGCAGGCGCTTGCGCCGGCGCGTGCCCGTTGCGGGCTCGCCGGCTCTCCCGGAGGGCGGCGCTCCACGGAGGGCCCGGGAGGGCACGGCCGGGAGCGCTGCCGTGGCCGGGCGCGGGGGACGGACGGGCCGGTGGCCGGGGGCCCGGGTCCGGGCGGGGTCGTTGCTGCCCCGTCCCACTCATCCGACCGGAGTGGCCTCGGAGCTGCTGTCGCCCGCGGCCGTCGGTTCCTCGTCGGGCACCGGCGCCGGCAGGTCTCGCATCCGGCGCAGCGGGGAGAACAGCAGCGGCAGCGGCACCAGGAGGAAGCCGACCGCGCAGACCCACACGGCGGCGCGCGGCCCGGCGGCGTCCGCCACCGCACCGCCCACCAGGGCGCCGAGGGGCAGGGTGCCCCAGACCAGGAAACGCATGGTGGCGTTCATCCGGCCGAGCAGTCTCGGCGGGCACAGGGTCTGCCGGAAGCTCACCTGCGCGACGTTGTAGACGACCGCGCCGAAGAAGACGACACCGGACCCGACGGCGAAGAGGGCGGCCGCGGCGCCACTGCCGGCCAGCGGCCACAGCAGCGCGAACGGGCCCGTGACCAGCGAGGACAGCCAGATGATGCGGGCCTGTCCCAGGGCGCGGGCGAGCGGGCCCGCAGCGAGCGCGCCGGCCAGTCCGCCGACCGCCGCCGCCGACAGCATCAGCCCGATCGCGGCGGGGCTCAGACCGAGCACCCGCACCAGGAACACGGTCTGCACCGCCATCAGCAGCGCGGTGAAGAAGTTCCCGAGCCCGGTGGTCGCGGCGATGACCCGCAGCAGCGGACGCCCCAGCACGAACCGCAGACCCTCGCCGATCTCCCGCCGCAGCGAGGCGTCCGGTGCGGGCTCCGGTGCGGGCTCGGGGCGGCGGATGCCCAGCAGGAACAAGGCCGAGACCGCATAGCCCACCGCGTCGGCGACGATCGCCAGGTGGGCCCCGACGAGCTGGACGAGCCCGCCGCCGAGTCCGGGACCGGCGATCTGCGCCGACGAACGGACCGTCTCCAGCGCCCCGTTCCCCGCCACCAGCTGTTCCTGGGGGAGCAGCCGGGGCAGGTAGCTCTGGTGGGCGACGTCGAAGAAGACCGTGGCCACGCCGGTGATCAGCGCCACCACGTAGAGCTGCGCCATGGTCAGCACGTCCAGGGCCGCCGCGACCGGGATGCCGGCCATGGCCACGGCCCGCACCACATCGGCCCGGATGAGCAGCGGCAGCTTGCGCATCCGGTCGACCCAGGCTCCAGCGGGCAGCCCGACGAGCAGGAACGCGGCGGTCTCCGCGGCGGTGAGCAGCCCCACCTGGAAGGCGGAGGCGTGCAGTTCGAGCACCGCGACCAGGGGGAGGGCGACCAGGGTGACCTGAGCGCCGACCTGCCCGGCGGTGGCTCCTGCGAGCAGGAGCCGGAAGTCGCGCATGCGCAACGGACCGTCGGGCGCGGCCTGTTGGGAGGAGTCCATGCGCATGACATTCGCCAACAGTTGGTCAAGAGTCAAAGTGGGAAGACCGTTTTCGGTCACTACTTGCTGCGGAATCCTCATTCCACAGCAAATTTTTGACGATGCGGGGTGGTCAACCGCATGAATCACGGCATGATCACAGGCTGTACGCCCTTGTCGCCACAGGGTTGCGTACCCCGGGAGGTCATATGGACCCGGATTGTGCGCTCTCGGCGCACGCTTGTCCGAAAAATGCTGGTGTAGCGGCGTGAGAACGCCATTTCGGATGGATCCGAATCGCCGGGTGTGGTGCCCGGCGCCGTCCGCCCGGTGGACCATGGCTCCTGCGGCGGCCGGACCATGGCGCGCCTGTGGCGGCCGTGGCCCTGTCGTGGCTCTGTCGTGGCCCCGTCGTGCGTCGTGCCGCCGGGGAATCGGGCCCGCCGTGCCGGGCGGAACGGTGGTGCACGGGGAGGGTTCCGGCGCTACCGTCGCGTGGGTCAGGAGCCGTGCGCCTCGGGGACTGTCCGCTGCGGCGTTGTCCCTGCGGAGACAGCGGGACCAACGAGAGAGGGAGGGCCGGATGCCGGTCGGGAGCCGACGAACAGTCACCGCCGCCGCTGTGGCGGTCGGAGTGGCACTGCCCGCACTGTACGGGGCGGCGGTGGGCGCCCTGGTGCGCCACAACGCGCGCCGGCTGGGCGAGGGGGACCTCGCGCCACAACTGCGCACGTACGCCGACGACGTCCGGTTCGTCTTCCCCGGACGGAGCTCATGGGCCGGGGAGTTCCGCGGGAAGAAGGAGGTCGAACGGTGGCTGCGGCGGTTCGTCGACGCCGGACTGAAGATCGAGTTCGACGACGTCCTGGTGTCCGGACCGCCCTGGGCGACCCGGCTCTGCCTGCGCTTCCACGACTACTGCGAGGACGAGCACGGCGAGACCGTCTACGCCAACGAGGGCACGATCTACGGCCACGCCCGCTGGGGCAGGCTCACGCACTACGTGGTCTTCGAGGACACCCGGCGGGGCGAGGAGTTCGACACCTACCTCGCCACCGTGGGGAAGTGACTCCGGCGGGGCCCGGCCGCCCGCGCGGACACCGCGGGCCGTAGGAACAGCCCCCGTCCGGACCCGGCACCGCCCCGCGACTGACCGCGGGGCGGCCCGAATCCCCGGTTCCCCGGCCGCCGGATCCCGGTAGCGGGCCGATGCCGGGGGCGGGGCGAAGGCTCAGCGCCCCCAGCGCAGCCCCGGCGTCGCCACCGGCGCGTCCCAGAGCCGCAGCAGTTCCTCGTCGATCTGGCACAGCGTCACCGAACAGCCGGCCATGTCGAGCGAGGTCACGTAGTTGCCGACGAGTGTCCGGGCGACGCTGACCTGGCGCTCGGCCAGCACCCGGTGCACCTCCGCGTTGAAGCCGTACAGCTCCAGCAGCGGGGTCGCGCCCATGCCGTTGACCAGGAGCAGCACAGGGGCGTCCGGACGCAGGTCCTCCAGGACGGCGTCGACGGCGAAGTCCGCGATCTCCCGGGACGTCATCATCGGGCGCCGCTCGCGACCCGGCTCGCCGTGGATGCCGATGCCCAGCTCCAGTTCACCGGCGGGCAGGTCGAACGTGGGGCTGCCCTTGGCCGGGGTGGTGCAGGCGCTGAGCGCCACCCCGAAGCTCCGGGAGTTCTCGTTCACCTTCCGGGCGATGGCCTCCACCCGCTCCAGCGGAGCGCCCTCGTCCGCCGCGGCCCCGGCGATCTTCTCCACGAAGAGCGTCGCCCCGGTGCCGCGCCGGCCGGCCGTGAAGAGGCTGTCGGTGACGGCGACATCGTCGTTGACCAGCACGCTGGCGACCTGGATGCCCTCGTCCTCGGCCAGTTCGGCGGCCATGTTGAAGTTCATCACGTCGCCGGTGTAGTTCTTCACGATGAACAGCACACCCTTGCCGCTGTCCACGGCCGCCGCGGCGCGGGCCATCTGATCGGGCACGGGCGAGGTGAAGACCTCGCCCGGACAGGCGGCGTCGAGCATCCCCGGGCCCACGAATCCGCCGTGCAGCGGTTCATGGCCCGAGCCTCCGCCGGAGATCAGCCCCACCTTGTCGGCCACGGGTGCGTCCCGGCGTACGACCAGCCGCTTCTCCACATCGACCATGAGCTCGGGATGGGCGACGGCCACCCCGCGCAGCGCATCGGCGACCACGGTGTCCGGAACGTTGATCAGCATCTTCACGGGTACCTCCTGGTAAGACTAAAAGCAAGCCTCTGGGCTCTGTTTCCGCAGGTCGCGGTGGTCATGCCCAGCTCTCGATCGTGGCGGTTCCTGACGGTCCGAAGCGGCCTCCGGCGGGTCTGATGCCGACTCGACGCTGACATTCCTGACTGGGTGTCAGGAGTGAACGGTACCCTGAGTGAGCTCCACCGGAACGCCCGACTCCAGTATCTACCGAGCGGCCGCCGAGGTCACGGATCACACCGGAAGGTGTCCGCTGCGCGTGGGGCCGGTGGGCTTGGTGGGGGAGTGGTGGCAGCTGAGGCGGAGGAGGCACGTTCCCTCGCGGACGGACACCCGAAGGGTGTACCGGGGGCTTGGGCGCGGCGTCCAGGCCGGACGGCTTACCGGTTCGGTGTGGATGGTTCATCAGCAGGTCGGAGTGCGGCCGCGTGGTGATCCGAGGGGCGGGCGCGGGCAGCCAGGTACACGGTGCTTCGAGCCATCGGCATCGAAGCGGCGACAGAGTTCTCCTTCGGCGTGCTGCATCAGATCCTCTGGGCCGCTGCTGGAGCGTTCCGACGGGCTTCCGACGCGCCAGCGAGAGACGTTGGAGAGCGTCCTGGGTGTGTATGTGCCGGGATGCCTCTCAGGCGCCAGTAGCGCATGAGAACCGTCATGAACTGTTCAACGACCACAAGCCCCAAAAAGGCGACATCTAAAGGTCGCTGTCATCGTCGTCTACAGGTTCGGATGGGCGTGTGTATGCAAGGTCCAGGACATAGCGTTCGGCGGTGGGGCTGCTGCGCCAGGCACGTTGGAGCACACCGTCAGGGGAGTCTTCGGCCAGATGGTCGAGGGTGTCATGGTAGTAGTCGGCCGTTGCTTGGCGTCCGGACCACCAGGCGTGGCCTTCATAGACGCCGGGGCGGGGCAGGGACATCTGCCCGGCGGGGCCAATGGACAGTTGGTTGACGACGAGAATCCCGGTTTCGGATTCGATGACGACCTGAACGGCACCTTCGCTGTCGATGGGTGGTTGGCGTGGGGCATCCCAGATGCGGATGTTGATCTGTGCATCGATGTCCAGCTGCAGGCTGTACAGGTACAGGTGGTAGCCGTTGCCGGCTACCACCTGCTGCTCTGCTGCGTCCATGGCAGTCTCGTCGCCAAGATGGGCGTCGGCGTCGTAGACCTCGACGATGTGGCGGCCGAGGGTGGCGTTGACGCTGTACTCGGCGAGCAATGCCATGGGCCCTCTTTGGGCTATTTGGTGATCTTGACGTGGAACAGGGGCCCTGTGAGGGCATGGTTGGAACACCCCGCAGGTGCGGGGACGGCACCCTGTTGGACGCGACCTCGACCGATCTGGCCGGAACACCCCCGCGGGTGCGGGGAGGACTGCCCCCGAATCAGACGAACGGGGGCTCATATCGGAACACCCCCGCAGGTGCGGGGACGACACTTGCTGACCTGCGACGTTAGCGGAACGCTGGTGTGTTTGCATTCAGTTGCATCGCAGTCCTCCTGGAATCGGTCGCTACCGGTGTGCCACCGAGCCTAAGGCTCAGCCGCCCATCTCCTATGGCGTTCCGCCCCACCTGCCGGTTCGGTTCGTCTCAGCCGTCATGACCAGCCCGCCTCGGTGTAGAGGCGGCCTGCGCGAATGCCCTCGATAGCGATCCGGGTGTGGGGCACGGTCTGCGACGGGAGGTCTTCGGGATGCCACCAGCTCCAGCTCGTGCATTTGTCGGGTTCCCGGACCTCCGAGACTCCTGCCCACCGGTGTGCTCGGAAGACCATTTGCAGCCGGGGCTGGTCCCCGGGTGTGTCGACGAGGTGGACGATGTGGGCGAGTTCGATACCGGTCGACCCAGGCGTTCCCGTTCATGGGTCACCGGTCACGGGGACCCGTCGACTGCCTCAGGCCAGGTCGGTGGCAGGCTCGGTCGCGTAGCGGCTCATCGCGTCGATATTGGCCTGTGGTGTCAAGGGCCGGCCGTCGGTGAGGACTTTCTGGAGGTCTCGGAAGTACTGCACGTACAGGTCGGGGGTGAATGTGCTGAGCATGACGGCGGGTTGGTCGGTCGGGTTGGCGAAGGTGTGCGGGGTGAGGTGGCGGATGCCCTGAACGACGGGCAGGCTCTCCGGTACCCCGCGACGGCACGGCTCCCGCGGCAGGCCCTCTCACGGCTCCCGGGGCGCTGTCCCGGGCGGTGCGGCGACGTACTCGGCGGCGTCCGACCGGAACGCGGACCTCCCCCGCGCGATCTGCCGGTCCCGGGCCGGCCCCGGGACGGCGAGCGCGTCCACCGCCGACAGCAGATCCCGCGGCCCGGAGGCCGGGAACGACAGTCCCGCCGCGGCCATCTCCCGTACGCCGTGGGCGCCGTGGCCGGTGAGCGGGCGGTACCCGATCACCGGGAGCCCCGCCGCCAGGGCCTGGACCGCGGTCTGGCCCGCCGCGTTGTCCACCAGCAGCCGGGCCGCCGCCATCAGCCCCGGGAGATCCGCCACCCAGCCCAGCGCCAGCACCCCCGGCAGCCGGGCCGCCCGGTGCCGCAGCCGCCGGTCGTGGCCGCACAGCAGCACCGGGAGACACCCGTGCCCGGCCAGCGCTCCCGCCGTCTCCAGCAGCCCCGGACCCACTCCCCAGGCGCCCGCCGAGAGCAGCACCGCCGGCCGGCCGGCCGTCCCCAGCGGCGAGTCCCGCCACAGCGGGGAGGGCGCGGGAGCGTGGAAGCCCGGCGGCACCACCGGTCCGCACGCGACCGCGGGCCTGCCGGATGCGGACCGCGCGGCCCCGGCGGCGGCCTCGGTGAGGCACAGGTGGAGGTCGTTCCCCGGGTGCAGCCAGCCGCGGTGCAGGGCGAAGTCGGTCACCACCACGGTGCTGCGCACCCCGAGGGCACCGCGCGCCCGCAGCCGTCCGGTGACCTGCGCCGCCAGATGGAAGGTGGACACCACCCCGTCCGGCCGCCACCGGTCCACCACCTCCCGCACCGGGCGCTCGGCGACGGCGGCCAGCGGGGAGACGTCCGGCCGCGGCCCCGGCCCGCCCGCGAGGAACGTTCGGTAGATCCCCGCGTAGAGCCCGGGGAGCCGGCGGACGGCCGTGCGGTAGAAGGACCGCAGGGCCGGACCGGCCCCGGCGGGCAGCAGCGCGAGGAGGTCCCGCCGCAGCACCGTGTGGCCCCGGTCGCGGAGCCGCCGCGCCAGTTCGTCCGCCGCCGCGTCGTGGCCCGCGCCCATGCTCGCGCTGATGAGCAGGTATCGCCGCTCCATGGCACCCACCATGCCCAAGGGACCGAGCCGGAGGGCCGAATGCCGCACCCGGACGGTGCGCGGTCGACCTGTTCGGGTGGATGAACCCGGCGACCGTGAACAGGCGGGCGGGGCGGGTAGCCAGGATTCTGGAGGAGCCACTGCCCGGCCCTTCCGAGTCCCCGGAGGATCGACGATGCCCTACAGGTCCCGGCGCCCGTCCGCGGGCGGTGCGGTACGGCCGGTGGCGCTCGTCACCGGGGCGTCCTCGGGCATCGGGGCCGCCGTGGCCGCGCGGATCGCCGCCGAGGGCGGCTGGCGGCTGCTGCTCAACGGCCGGGACGAGGAGCGGCTGACGGCCGTCGCGGAGGAGACCTCCGGCACCCCGCTGCCGACCGACCTCACCGACCCCCGGGGCCGGGAATGGCTCGCGGCGCGGGCCCTGCACCGGGAGGGCAGGGTGGACGCGCTGATCGCCGGAGCGGGGATCGGCTGGGCGGGCCCCTTCACCCGGATGCCCGCCGGTGCCCTCGACGCCGTCCTGTCGGTCAACCTGTCGGCCGCCCTGCACCTGGTACGGCTGGTGCTGCCCGGGATGGTCGCCCGGGGGACCGGCCACATCGTCCTCATCGGCTCCATGGCGGGGTGCGTGGGCGTCCGGGAGGAGGCCGTGTACGCGGCGGCCAAGGGCGGTCTGATGTCCTTCGCGGAGAGCCTCCGCTACGAACTCGCCCGCACCGGGGTCCGGGTGTCGATGATCCTGCCCGGCGCCGTCGACACCCCGTTCTTCATCCGCCGAGGGGTCCCCTACCACCGCAACAGACCCCGGCCGGTCCCCGCCTCCCGGGTCGCCGACGCCGTGTGGTCGGCCCTGGCCGCCGGACGCGACGACGCGTTCGTCCCACCGTGGCTGGCCCTGCCCGCCCGGGTCCACGGACTGGCCCCCGGGGTCTTCCGCGCGCTGGCCCGACGCTTCGGCTGAGGAACGGGGCCACGGCGTGCTGACGGTGCTCTCGATCTGCCTGGCGCTGCTCGCCGCACTGGGCAACGCCGTGGCGTCGGTGCTCCAGCGCCGTGCCGCCGCCGACGAGAAGGCGGGCCGGCCCACCCCGAAGGTCTCCTGGCTGTTCCATCTGCTGCGCCGGCCGGTCTGGCTGTGGGGCGCCGGCGCGCTCGCGCTGTCCGGCGCGTGCCAGGCCGCCGCGCTCGCCACCGGTCCGCTGGCCGTGGTGCAGCCGGTGATGACCACGGAGCTGCTGTTCACGCTGGTGGTGGGCAGTGTCGTGTTCCGCAGCCGGCCGGACCGGCGCACCCGGTGGGCGTTCGTGGCCATGGCCACCGGGCTGGCGGCCTTCCTGGCGCTCGCCTCGCCCTCGGGCGGCCGCTCGACGGTGCCCGGGAACCGCTGGCTGGTGGTGGCGGTGTCGGTCTCCGCCCTGGTGCTCGTCCTCGTGGTGACGGCGCTGCGGCTGCCGTCCTCCCCGCGGGCCGCGGTGCTCGGCACGGCCACCGCCATCGGCTTCTCCTGCACCGCGGCCCTGATGAAGGACGCGATCGGCCGCCTGACCGACGGGGTCGGAGCACTGCTGACGGCCTGGCAGACCTACACCGCGCTGGGCGTCGGGCTGTTCAGCTTCCTGCTGCTCCAGGCCACCCTGCGGGCCGGCACCCTGGTCGCCTCCCAGCCCGCCCTGACCCTGGGCGACGCCCTCCTCAGCGTCGTCCTCGGCGCGGTGCTCTTCGACGAGGAACTCGCCCTCGGCCTGCGGATCGTCCCCGAGGCCGCGGCACTGGCCGTACTCGCCCTGGGCAGCGTGCAGCTGGCCCGGTCGCCCGTCGTGGCGGGTCAGGGAAAGGAAGACATGTGGTGAACGCGCCCCTGCTCCGCCGGGCGGCCGCCGGTACCGTCCTCGCCGCCGCGGCCTGGCACATCGGACCCGCGGCCACCTGGCTGCCCGCCGTCCGCAGGACCCTGGGTCCTGCGCTGGACGGACAGGGCGACCACGGCCATGTGGCCCTCACCTTCGACGACGGACCGGACCCCCGGAGCACCCCGCTCTTCCTGCGGGAACTGGACCGGCTGTCGGTGCGGGCGACGTTCTTCGTCCTCGGCAGCGCCCTGGAGCGGCACCGCGCCCTCGGCCGGGAGATCGTCACCGAGGGCCACGAACTCGCCGTCCACGGCTGGCATCACGAGCGCCCCTGGACCCCCCGCCCCCGGCGGGACGCCCACGAGCTGCGGCGCACCGTGGAGGCGGTCCGCCGGCTGGCCGGCCGACGACCCCTCTGGTACCGCCCCCCGTACGGCATCCTCACCGCCGGGCGCTGGGCCGCGGCGCGGCGGGCCGGGCTGCAGCCGGTGCTGTGGTCGGCCTGGGGCCGAGACTGGACCACGCGGGCCAGCCCGGACACCGTGCTGGCCGAACTGAACCGGACCCTGCGCGGCGGCGCGACGGTGCTGCTGCACGACTCCGACAGCACCGGCGCCCGCGGCGCCTGGCGCGCCCCCCTGGGCGCCCTGCCCGATCTGATCGCGGCCTGCCGCGAACACGGCCTCGCCGTCGGGCCGCTGGCCGAACACGGGGTGCGGGGACACCGCGGCCCGGTACGCCCGCCCGTGGCCCGCGCGGGTGGGATGCCGCTGCTGTGGCGATGACGAGGTGCGGTCCACCGGAGGGAGGCGTTCCGTGCAGCTGACGGCGAACGGCCGGGGCGCCGTGCGCTCCCGTCACAGCGGCCCGCTGCGGCGGCCGCGCCGCGGCCTGCGCCGGGGCGGGTCCCAGCTGATCTGCGCGCTCGCCGGCTTCTTCGGCGGCCTGTTCGCCCACCGGATCCCGATGTCCCCGGAAGTGGACGGCGAACGGGTGGCCGGCCTGCTGTTCACCGTGGGCTTCGGGGTCGTCAGTCTGGTGAGCCTCCTGTTCTCGGTGCTCTACCTCGTCGTGCAGTGGGCCTACAGCAATCTCACCCCGCGCCTCGGGCTGTTCCGGAACGCCCCCATCGTCTGGCGCACCTTCGCCTTCGCCATCGGGGTGTTCGTCTTCTCCGTCACGGCCGGGCTGACCATCGGCCCCCGGGACCGGGTCACGGTCGCCGTGCCGGCGATCGACATGCTCCTCGCCCTCGCCGCCCTGGCCCTGATGCGCACCCTCCAGGTGCGGGCGTTCGACTCCATCCAGCTGGCCCCGACCCTCGACGCGATCACCCGGCGGGCGTACGCCGTTCTGGAGGCCCGCCACCCGCATCCGTTCACCGGAGAGGCACCGCCGCCCGGCCCGCCGGTGGACCGTGAGGGGGCGGGGAGTGACGGAACGGGGGGTGAGCGGGACGGTGGTGAAGGAAGGGGTGGGGAACGAGGGGCCGGTGAGCGTGACGGTGGGGAACGGACGGGTGATGAGGGGAGGGGTGGTGAGCGTGACGGCGGAGTGCGGACGGCTGATGAGGGGCGGCGCGACGACTGGCCTGGCGGTGAGCGCACGGACATCTACTGGGACCGGCCGAGCGCCGTCCTCCAGCAGGTGGACGCGGAGCGGCTGCTGACGGCCGCCATCGCGCACGGCAGTGTGGTCGTCCTCCGGTCCCGGACCGGCGCGACGGTCGGCCGCGGCACGGTGCTCGCCTCCGTCCACGGCGGCCCGCTGCCCGCCCATGAGGTGCTGCGGTCGGTCATCACCGGCCCGGAGCGGACGTTCGACCAGGACCCCGGTCTGGCGTTCCGGCTGCTGGCCGACATCGCGCTGCGCTCGCTCTCCCCGGCGGTCAACGACCCGGCCACCGCCGTCCAGGCGCTGGACCACATCGAGGAGCTGCTGACCCTCGCCGCCGTCCGGGACCTGGGAACCGGGCGGCTGACGGACGCCCGCGGCCGGACGCGACTCGTCATGGACGTCCCGGACTGGCCGGACTGGCTCGGAACGGCCGTGGACGACGTCATGGTGGCGGCCGAGGGCTCGCCCATGGTGCTCCTGCGGCTGCGCGCCCTGTTCCACCGGCTCGCCCGGGAGTGCCCGGAGCCACGCCGGGAAGCGGTGGCGGTGCGGCTGCGGCAGGTGGAGGCGGAGTGCTCCCGCCGCTACCCGCTGATCTGGAACTCCGCCATGACGCGCTGACCGGGAACGTTCCGCAGCCGTTCCTGCTGTGCGGGGACTTCCGCACCCGTTCCTGCTGTGCGGGGACGGGTGCTTGCTGTGCGGGGACGGGGTGCGGACGTCCCTGCTGTGCGGGGTACCGCCCGGCGGGATTTCGGAGGTCGGCCGACACCCGGGCCCGCACCGTGTCTTCCAGATTTATGGAACGCGTTCTACTCTGTGCGCCGCCGCAGGGACAGGACCCCAGGACAGAGACAGGACTCCGGGACAGGACTCCGGGACAGCGACAGGACGCCGGGACAGAACTCCAGGACAACAGGGACAGGACTCCAGGAGGGGCCGTGCATCTCGAATACACCCCCGAGCAACAGCAGCTCCGCACCGAGCTGCGCGGCTACTTCGCCGAGCTGGTGCCCGACAACGCGTACGCCCGGTACGGCGATCCGGCCGACCAGAAGCGGTTCTACCGCCGGACGGTGCGCCGCCTCGGATCCGACGGCTGGCTCGGCGTCGGCTGGCCCAGCGAGTACGGCGGCCGCGGCATGAGCCCCATGGAACAGTTCATCTTCTTCGACGAGGCCGCACAGGCCGGGGTCCCACTGCCGCTCATGGCCCTCAACACCGTCGGGCCGACGATCATGCAGTTCGGCACCGAGGAGCAGAAGCGGTACTTCCTGCCGAAGATCCTCGCCGGGGAGATCGACTTCGCCATCGGCTACAGCGAACCCGACGCCGGCACCGACCTCGCGTCGCTGAAGACCCGTGCCGTACGGGACGGGGACGACTACGTCGTCAACGGCCAGAAGATCTGGACCACCAACGGCGACACGGCGGACTGGGTGTGGCTCGCCGTCCGCACCACCCCCATCGAGGACGGCGTGCCGCCGCACAAGGGCATCAGCATCCTCCTCGTGCCGACCACCGACCCCGGCTACTCCTGCACGCTCATCCGGACCCTCGCCTCCCACGACACCACCGCCAGCCACTACGAGAACATCCGTGTCCCCGTCGGCCGCCGGGTCGGGGAGGAGAACCAGGGCTGGCGCCTCATCACCACCCAGCTCAACCACGAGCGCGTCACCCTCGCCGCCCACGGCACCATGGCGATCCGCGCCCTGCACAACGTCCAGCGCTGGGCCGCCGACACCAAGCTCACCGACGGCCGCCGGGTCATCGACCTGGGCTGGGTCCGCAGCCGGCTGGCCCGCACCCACACCCGCCTCGACGCCCTGAAGCTCCTCAACTGGCAGATGGTGGACGCCCTCCAGCGCGGCGCACTCACCCCGCAGGACGCCTCCGCCGTCAAGGTCTACGGCAGCGAGGCACGCCGGGACGCGTACGCCTGGCTGATGGAGGTGGTGGCCGCCGCCGGCCCGCTCAAGGAGGGCTCCGCGGGCGCCGTCCTCCACGGCGAACTGGAACGCGGCTACCGCAGCGCAGTGATCTTCACCTTCGGCGGCGGCAACAACGAGATCCAGCGAGAGATCATCTCCTGGATCGGACTGGGGATGCCGCGGGTGCGGCGGTAGGGCCCTCTTATCTCTGCCTTTCCGGTCTCCTGAATCAGGAGAGCGGCCGTCCGCTGAGTTCGCAGTTCAGGGCTCGTGCGATCGGACTTGAGCAGCCGTCGTCCAGGAGGCTTGGCGGGCTGTCCCTGCGCGCGTAGGACAAGCACAGGGACGACCCGTTTGTCATTTTCAGCGCAGCGCTGTGGTGATGCGCCCAGACAGCCGGCGAGCAGGGACTGGGCTGGGTGCAGGAGGTCAGCAGGGTGCTCCTGTGGTGGGCGGGGCAGTCTTGAAGCGGGACCAGACGGCTTTGCCCGTCACTCCGCGATCTTCGATACCCCAGTCATCGGAGAGCATGTCGACGATGTGCAGGCCGCGGCCGCAGGTGTCGTCGTCGGTGGGGCGTCGGCGCTTGGGCTGGTGGGGGCTGGAGTCCTGGACCTCGACGCGGACGATGTCGTCCTCGACGCTCATCGTGACGTGGAAGCCATGGCCGCAGCATGTGCCGTGCGTGAGGGCGTTGGTAGCCAGCTCGGAGACACAGAGGCGGACGTCTTCGGTCCTCCCTTCCATGCCCCAGGCGGCGAGGGTGCGGATGGCGAAGTCACGGACCTCACCCACGGATTCGGGGACGGGCGCGAAGAATCTCTTGATGGCATCGGGCATGGCAGCCTCATGTCTCGGTATCCACGGTAGGGGCAGAGCTGGGAGTGCTGCGGCGACAGCGATCCGATGTCCGCCGGATCGTCCTGCTGCCGCGGGCGAGTATCAGCCGCACTCCTGAGCCGGTGATCTGCAGTCGCCGCTCGGCGGCTATCGGCTTGGGCCCCAGATGGGAGGCGGCAGGCAGAACCACGCCATAGACATCCGGCAGGTCGAGCACATCCAGCAGGCCGGTGAACGCCGTGCTGGAGGCAGTCGTGGTGCTGTCGCGTTCGATGAAGATGGCACCCAGCACCAGCTCGTGGCTGTGGCAGTACTCCACCAGGGCCCCGGTCAGGGCCGTCTGCCGGGCGGCAGCCGTCTGGGGGAGCCGGAGGAAGCCGTAGACGATCGGGCCGTTCACCGTGCGATGCTCCGTGAGGGGATCCACTTGTGTGTCCTTTCGAAGGATGCATAGGGGCGGGAGGCGTGGTCGGCCCGACGGGACCGGGCCAGCACTCCGAGAGTGGCCCTGTTCCAACCCCTGGAAAATGAACCGTTGTTGTACTTCCGTTGCACTTGCGTGCCCCATCTGCCTGCATCGTGCTTCGATGCTGTGCGGAAGGGGGTGACGTGTGGCGACCGTGCACCACTGGAGTGGCCTGGAGGCCCATGCCCTGCAGCTCGCGCTACGGATGAGCGTCAGGGTCTTTGCCCAGCACCTCGGGGTCGCTCAGCGCACTGTCGCCAAGTGGAACAAGCTCCTTGAGTCCACCGAGCCGAGGCCTGACACGCAGGCAATCCTGGACACCGCGCTGGCCCGTGCAGATGCCGCGGTGCATCTGCGGTTCGAGACACTGCTGTCCGAAGCAGGTCGCTCCGCGTCCGGGCCGGGACGGCGGGTGACTGCGTCCGGCCCACGAGCCTGGGAATACGAGTCTTGGGCCGATGACCTGGACCGTGTTGTCGTCGCGCTGTCCCGGCAGAGTTTCGCGTTCGCCGACAACCTGCTGAGCCGCTGGCTGGGCCGCTTCAGACCGGTCGAGCTGGACGACAGAGGCCTGTATCTGTTCGCCCGTTCAACGGCCCTGCTCGGCGATCTGCAGCGCGATCAGGGGGCCGTGCTGGGGCCGCTGTCGGCCCAGCACTCATATGTGGGCGCCCGCTCGGCGTTCACCCAGCTCGACATCCCCCGCCGCATCGCACAGCTCGACCTGTCGCTCGCCGTGGTAGCCGAGATGTCCGGCAAACTGGAGGCCGCTGCCCGTCACTACGAAACTCTGGCGGTGGATGATCGGCTCTCCCGCCGCGACCGGGCCAGGGCCCGGCTGTGGGTGGGTACCGCGCTGAGCAAGGACGGCAACCACGACTATGCCGCCCGCGTCATGCTCGCCGCGACCCGTGACTTCGAGGATCTGGCCGAGCCCGACGACTGGTCCGTCGCCCACCAGAAACTCGCCCTCGCCCATCGCGGCGCCGGCGACCTCACCAAAGCCCTGCAGTACATCGACATCGCACGCAGCACCGCCACGACCGACTCGCCGATGCAACGCGTGCGTCTGGACACCGCCCACGCTCACATCCTGCTCTCCGACCCGGCCACCCGGGATGATGGACTGCAGGTTCTCGACGGGGCCGCGAAGATGGCCGCGCAATACGGCATGAGCCACCAACTTCGCAGCATCGAGGGCATCCGGACCACGATCCAGGGGACACGACGTCCCAGGCAACGGTGAGCAGGGAGAAGCAGTGACGGAACAGCAGCGGGCCATCTCCGAGGACCAGTGGCGCAACGCGAAGCTGATCTGGGACTACCACCAGATGCATCACCAGCTGAAGCCTTGCGATGTGGCGATCGGGCTGGGCAGCCACGACCTGCGGGTCGCGGCCTTCACTGCCGACCTCTATCACCAGGGGCTCGTACCGACACTCGTGTTCACCGGCGGCAACAGCCCCAACACCGCCGCCCGCTTCCCGCGCGGTGAGGCTGTTCACTTCCGCGACCACGCCATCGGCATCGGCGTCCCCGCCGACGCTGTCCTCATCGAGCCGAACGCCGCCAACACCGGGCAGAACATTGCCTTCACCCGTGAGGTGCTGGCTGCGGCCGGCATCATGCCGACGTCGGTGCTGTTGACGGCGATGCCCTATATGGAACGACGCGCCTATGCCACCTGTCGCAAGGTCTGGCCCGAGGTTGAGGTGATCTGCGCGTCCGAACCTCTGGAGTTCGACGACTACCTCAAGGCGATCGGCGACGAAGCCTTTGTCACTCACATGCTCGTCGGCGACATGCAGCGGGTCATCGAGTACCCCCGGCTCGGCTTCGCCATCGAGCAGGACGTCCCGGAGGCCGTGCATGCCGCCTACGAATCCCTCATCCACGATGGCTTCACCCGTCGCCTCCTCACCTGACCTGCCGTTACCCGGCGGGCTGTGCGCGATCCACCAGCCCAATCTTTTCCCGCGTCTGACCACCCTGGCCAAGCTGTTCGCGGCGGACTGCTGGATCGTCCTGGACGACGTCCAGTTCACCCGCCGCGACTACCAGCATCGAACCCGCCTCGTCTCCCTGCCCGACCCGCAGGACCGCCGGTGGCTCACCATCCCCACCCACCTGGCTCACGGCCGCCGGACAGCCATCCGGGACGCGCTGATGGCCGAACCTCTCCGGTCCCGGCGCAGAACCGCGCAGATGCTGCAGCAGTACTACGGGGCCAGCCCCCACTGGCCCGCTTTCCAGCAGGCCCTGACCTCGCTTCTCGCCCTGTTCGACACCACCGACAAGACCGCTGATCTAGCCGAGTCGTCCACACGGATCCTTCTGAATCTGTTGGGCTGGACTGGCTGCGTCCTCCGCAGCAGCAGACTTCACGCCAGGACGGGCCGCTCGGAACGTCTCGCCGACCTTGCGGCCCTCACTGGTGCCAGGTCGTATCTGTGCGGAACTGGCGGCATGAGTTATCTGAACACCGCCCCCTTCCGCGCTTGCGGCCTCACCGTCACGCCCTTCATCACCCCCGCCGCAGGCCTGTGGCAGACCGGTCGCGAGGCCAGTGCGGTCCGGGCGCTGATGCAGCTCGGGTACAAGCCTCTGGCCGACACTCTGCGGGCCGTCGCCGTCGGCCAGTCAGAGCCCCAGCACGCACCATGAGACCCCTGACTCCGATCCGTAGGCAGATGGACCTCACGAGCGCGCCTGCATGTAAAGGGACGACACCTACTTGGCCTGGTCACACCGTGCTCAGTTCTGCGTCATTCCGAGCGCGACTCGCCAGGCGACCCCGCGGGCATTCAGCACGGCCGACGGGCGTTGAGCCGGGCGGCCTGGCGGGTCAGGTGGTCGCGTTCGGCGAGGTTGGGGGCCTGGTGGGCCGCCTCGGCGTACAGCCGTGCCGCCGTCTCCAGGTCGCCGTCGCGCTCGTGGAGATAGGCCGCCACGGCGGTGTAGCGGGGGATGGAGTGGCCTTTGCTCGAAGATGTCGGGGCGGAGTCTCCTCTGCTCGGTGAGCTCGGGGTGGGGTCTCCCTTGCCCGACGAACCGGGGGAAGAGTCGTCCAGCTCCGCGAGTGCTGCCAGGCCGGCGCGCGGTCCGTCGGCCTCGCCGACGGCGACCGCGCGGTTGAGCCGGACGACCGGGCTGTCGGTCAGGCGCAGGAGCTCGTCGTACCACTCGACGATCTGCACCCAGTCGGTCTCCTCGGCGGTGGGCGCGTCGGCGTGGAGTGCCGCGATGGCGGCCTGGGCCTGGAACTCGCCCAGCCGGTCGCGGGCGAGGGCGGCCTGCAGGATCCCGACGCCTTCGGTGATCGCCCCGGTGTCCCACCGGCCGCGGTCCTGCTCGGCGAGCGGTACCAGGCTGCCGTCGGGCGCGGTCCGGGCGGCGCGCCGGGCGTGGTGGAGCAGCATGAGGGCGAGCAGCCCGGCCACTTCGGGGTGGTCGTACGCGGCGGCGAGCTGCCGGGTGAGCCGGATGGCCTCGGCGGACAGGTCGACATCGCCGGAGTAGCCCTCGTTGAAGACCAGGTAGAGGACGCGCAGCACGGTGGCGACGTCGCCGGGCCGGTCGAACCGTCCCCCAGCTCCCGGCTTCTCCCCCGGCCTTCGGCCGGGAGGTGCTCCCAGGGCAGCGGAGTGCCCGGTGCCGGACACGGTGCGCTTGGCCCGGCTGATGCGCTGCGCCATGGTCGCCTCGGGCACCAGGTAGGCCTGGGCGATCTGACGAGTGGTCAGGCCGCCGACGGCGCGCAGCGTGAGGGCGACCGCGGACGCCGGCGTCAGCGACGGGTGGGCGCACAGGAAGTAGAGCTGGAGCGTGTCGTCCACCGCGGGCGCGGGTCCGGGCGCCGGTTCCTGGTCGACGAGGTCCTCACGCCGGCGGCGGGCGGCGTCCGCCCGGGTCGCGTCGAGGAACTTGCGCCAGGCCACGGTGACCAGCCACCCCTTCGGATCCCGCACGGAGGCCCCCACGGAGGCGCCTACGGAGGCCCCGACGCTCGACGTACCTGGGACAGGGTCCCCCTCGCTCGACGGGCGCGGGACGGCGTGTCCTCCGCTCGTGGAACCCGGGACGGCGTGCCCTCGGCTCGTGGAGCTCAGGCCGGGGGCGCCCCGCGAAGGGCTCGGGCTGGGGTGTCCCCCGCTCGAAGGGCTGGGGGAAGGGCCCGTCGGCCAGACGCGCAGGGCCTCGACCAGCGCGTCCTGCACGGCGTCCTCGGCCGCCGCGAAGTCGGCTCCGCGGCGGACGAGGATCGCGATCACGCTGGGGGTGAGGCTCCGGAGCCGGGCCTCGTCCATCGGTGACGTCACTCCGTGATGGTGGGCGGCGCGGTCAGGAACGGGCGCACCTCCAGCCACTCGTGGATCGGCTTCCCGCCCGCCCCGGGGGCGGCCGACAGTTCCCCGGCCAGCTCGACGGCCCGGTCGTAGCTGTCGACGTCGATCACCATCCAGCCGGCGATGAGGTCCTTGGTCTCGGCGAACGGGCCGTCGGTGACCGGCGGGCGCCCCTCGCCGTCGTACCGGACCCACGCCCCCTCGGGCGCGAGCGCCTGACCGTCGACGAACTCGCCGGTCCCCTCCAGTCGGGTCGCGAAGTCCTGCATGTACTGCACGTGGGCCGTGATCTCCTCCGGCGCCCACTGGTCCATCGGCACGTCGTTGACCGCGGCCGGGGCGCCCCGGTAGTGCTTGAGCAGCAAGTACTTGGCCATGATGCTTCTCCTCGGTGCTGGTGCGACCCATTGTGGTCGCGTTCACCTCGGGGACGGAGCCGGCCACGGGTTCTCGACATCACCGGCCGAAGTTTTTTTCGGCGCCCTCGTGCATGCCCCCGGGTGAGCCGTCTCGCAGGCCGGGGGCCGGGGGCCGGGGGCGGGTCCGTCGGGCCGCGGCGCGAGCGCCCGTATGAGGGCCGAGGGCGCAAAGGGCGCCGCCGAACCGGGCCTCGTCGGCCGGACGGCGACCGCAGCCCCGACGGCGACCGGAGACATGGGCGAGACATGACCACGGCCTCCGGGACCGGGGTGGTCGGTCTCGGAGGCCGCGGCGTCATGCGGGGCGTGTGCCGGATGTCCGCACCCGCGCGGGCCCCGTGGCGGCGGAGGTGCTCATCGAAGGGCATCCGGGCGTGTCAGGACGGAAGGGCGGGCCCCTCGGACGGCGAGGTGGGCGAGGTCAGGAGGTGACCTCGTAGTACCTCGAGCAGACCGTCCCGCCGCTGCCCGTGACGCACAGGCGCATCTTGTACGTGCGGTCCTCGGGCAGGTTCCCGCCCTTGCAGGCCCGGTGCGGCACGTTGTGGCCGTTGGTGGTCACGCTGCGGCCGTTCTTGAGGCGGGCGGACAAGTGGTGACGGTCCTTCGTCGGGTCGAAGACGCACAGCCGGTCACCCGGCCCGCCACTGGTGGGCGAGTCCTGGATCCACTCCGCGTCCCCCATGAACTCCCCGCTGCGGTAGGCGCTGATCTTCCGTCCGTTGCCGTAGTAGAAGGAATCGAAGGTGATCCCGGCCACTGTCTCCGTCTCCGAGGCCTGCGGGGCGGCCTGAGCCGTCCCCGCGCCCCCGAACAGCGCCCCCGCGGCCAGCATCCCGGCAGCCGCGATCGAAGCCATGCGTGCAGAACGATGCATGAGAATTCCCCCGTTGTATGCGGTGTTCCCGTACCCCTGAAGCCTCGCGGACGCAGGCCCGGCCGTCATGAGCACACAGTCGACAACTCTCTTGCCGCGCAGTGCACGTCAGCACATCGGGCACTTCCGGTACTCGCCGGGCGGCATCCCGTAGACCGTCCGGAACGAGCGGTTGAAGTCCGACGCCCGGGAGAACCCCCACCGCGCCGCCACCACATGTACCGGAACCTCCGTCAGTGCCGGATCCGCCAGATCGCGCCGTGCCGCCTCCAGCCTGCACCGCCTGATCCACGCGGCCACGGTCGTCTCCTCGCCCTTGAACAGACGGTGCAGATAGGACACCGAGATGTGATGCGCGGCCGCGACGTCCCCCGGACGCAACCCCGGATCGTGAAGATGCGCCCGGATGAACCGCTTCACCTGCAACAACAACGCCCGCTGCCGCGCCCCCTCCGGCAGACACCCCTCCGCCTCCGCCGCGTGCGCGAAGAGCGCGGCCACCAGATCCACCAGCACCGCCCCCAGCCGGGGCCCGTCCTCCGGCCGGTAGCGTGGCGCATCGGTGACGACCTGGGTCAGAAACTGCGTGGTCAGGGCCACCATCCCCGTGCCGGCCGCCACCCGCCGCGGTACCCCGCGCCGCAGCAGCTTCGTCGGCAGCGGCAGCAGAGCCTTCGGGATCTCCACCCCCACCACCGACACCGGCGCGCTCCCCGTACGGATCTCCCACGGCACCGACGAGTCGTTGATGTGCAGGTCGGAGGGCTGGTAGACCGCCTCCTGGTCGTCCCAGGTCCCGACCCCGGTACCACCGACGAGCACCGACAGGTGGAACAGCCCGGGATCCGAGCGTCGCACCAGCCGCGGTGTGCGTCGGATCACCAACTGCTGGAACGTCGCCGGCCACACGGTCACCGCGCCCAGGTCCAGCACCCGCTGCATGGCCCGGAAATCCTCCGCGTGCTCGCTCTCCATGTGCACCGGCGCGTGTGTCCGCCCGACCAGATCCGCCCAGTACGCCAACCGGTCCGGAGCCGCCACATCCTCGCTCCGCAGCCGTGTCTCGCTCAACATTCGTACCCGACCCCCGTCTCCTTCACGAATGGAACAGCACGACGGTAGCCCCCACCGGTGGGGGCGAAGCGGATGTTTACGGTCACCCCGGCCTCTCGTCGAGCGCTGCCGCGACGGCGGGCACCGGGCGACAGGCCCCGGCGGCCCCGCCGCGCGACCCGGCCCCCGGCCTCCGGCGGGTGAGACGTTCCGGAGGCGCGCGGGAGCACGCGCGCACCGCGCCCCGTCGACGTGCGCCCGCCGGCGCCCCGCCCCTCCGGCCGCGGCGCCAGGGCACGTCAACCCCGGGCCCGGGCCCGGATCACGGCCGATGGGAAGCGGGTGTGCCGGCAAGCCGCCGCCGACGCTGTCGCCGGCGCCGTCGCGCGGCCGGGGCCCGGTCACCCGCACGTCGCCCTACAAGCACCGCGAACCGGCCGCCATACTGGACGGACCGGGGAGAGTGCAGCGAACTGACGGGGGCGGCGGCAGGCAATGGGGGACAGCAGGCTGATCCACGGCCGGTACCGGCTGCTCGACCGGATCGGGCGCGGCGGTATGGGCGAGGTCTGGGCCGCCCGTGACGAGTCGCTGGGGCGCCGGGTCGCCGTCAAGTGTCTGAAACCGCTGGGCTCGCCCCAGGACCAGTCCTTCACCCGGGTGCTGCGCGAGCGCTTCCGGCGCGAGGCGCGCGTCGCGGCCGCGCTCCAGCACCGCGGGGTGACCGTCGTCCACGACTTCGGGGACGACGACGGCGTTCTCTATCTCGTCATGGAGCTCCTCGACGGGCGCAATCTCAGCCAGTTGCTCCAGGACAACGGGCAGCGGCCGCTCGCCGTTCCCGAGGTCGTGGAGATCGCCGGCCAGGTGGCGGGCGCGCTCGCCTACACCCACCGGCAGGGGATCGTGCACCGGGACCTCAAGCCCGCCAACATCATGCGGCTGGCCGACGGAACCGTGAAGATATGCGACTTCGGCATCGCCCGCCTCGGCGACGACATCGGCTTCAGCGGGCGGCTCACCGGCATCGGCATCGCCATGGGCACGCCGCACTACATGTCGCCCGAGCAGATCACCGGCGGTGGCGGGGTGGACCACCGCAGCGACCTCTACTCGCTGGGCTGCGTGCTGTACGAGATCGCCACCGGGGCGCCGCCGTTCGACCTCGAGGACGCCTGGTCGGTGCTGGTGGGGCACCGCGACACGGTGCCCGAACCGCTCCGGGCGCACCGTCCGGAGATCCCCGAGTTCCTCGACCGCGTCGTGCTGGAGCTGCTCGCCAAGGACCCCGGGCACCGGCCCCGGGACGCCGCCGTGCTGGAGGACCGGATCCTCTCCGCCGTCCACCCCAGGCCCGGTCCGGGGACGACCGCGCTGCTGGGCGTGCCCGGTCTCCTCCGGTCCGGGGTGCTGCCCCCGGAGGTGCGCCCCGCCCCGGCCGTCCGGGCCCCCGCCCCCGACTACGCCGGCGTGGGTGCCGTGGCGAGGGAAGTGCCGGGCGGGTGGTCCGCCGCCCCGGGCCTTCCCGACTGGGCGCACGGCATGACCCTCGGCTCCCGGGCCCACGGCGGCCGCGGCACCGTCCTGCCCGCGGAGTGGACCGCGCTGACCGGCGAGTGGACCGCGCCCACCGACGCCCGCACCACGTCCCCGCCGCTGGCGGACCGGTCGGCGCCGTCGCCTGAGCTGCTGGCGGGGCTCCGCGGCCGGCACAACGCCGGGCTCAGCCTGAGCCGGCTGGGCCGCTGGGAGGAGGCCGGGGAGGTGCACCGGGCGGTCGCCGCCGAGCGCGAGCACGTCCTCGGCCCGGACCATCCCGACACCCTGGCCAGCCGTTACGAGGTCGGCTACACCCTCAGCAGACTCGGCCGGCCCGGCGACGCCCTGCGCGAGTTCGGCCGGGTCGCCACCGGCCGCGAACGGAGCCTCGGCCCGGAGCACCCGGACACGCTCGCCGCGCGCCAGGAGAGCGCGTACGCCCTCAGCCGGCTCGGCCGGCACTTCGAGGCCCACCAGCTGTACGGCGACGTGCTCGCCGCCCGGGAGCGCATCATGGGGGCCGACCACCCCGACACCCTGCGCTGCCGTCACAACCTCGCTTACAACCTGAGCCGGCTGGGCCGGCTGGAGGACTCGTACACGATGGCCCGTGAGGTGGCCGCCGCACGGGCCCGGGTGCTGGGGGCGCAGCACCCGGACACCCTCGTCACCCGGTACGAGGTGGCCTACGTCCTGGGCCGGCTCGGCCGCTGGGACGAGGCCCTGCTCACCTACCGCGAGGTGGCCGGGGCCCGCAGCGAGGCGCTCGGCCCGGAGCACCCCGACACGCTCGCCGCCCGGTACGAGGTCGGCATCAGCCTCGGGCGGCTGGGCCGCAGCTCCGAGGCGCTGAAGCTCTATCACGCCCTGGTGGACGACCGCACCCGCGCGCACGGCCCCGAGGATCCCGAGACACTGCGGGCCCGGCACGGCCGCGGCGTCAACCTCGGCCGCCTCGGCCGCTGGGAGGACGCGCTCGCTGAGGCCCGGGAGGTGTGCGCGGTGCGCGAGCGGGTGCTGGGCCCGGACCACCCGGACACGCTGGTCAGCCGTCGCGAGGTCGCCGTCGGCCTGGGCTGGCTGGGCCGCTGGGGCGACGCCCTGACGGTCTACCGCGAGGTGGCCGCCGCCCGGGAGCGGGTGCTGGGCCCCGACCACCACGACGCCCTGACCAGCAGGAACGACGAGGCCCACTGCCTGGAGCAACTCGGGCGCTCCGAGGAGGCGGTCGCCCTCTACCGCCGGGTCGCGGTGCTGCGGCAGCAGCGGGGCACCCCGGGGCTCTGAGCCGCCCCGGCCCGTGCCGAAGCGCCTCGTTCCGTCCCCGGCCCAAAGCACCTTGTCCCGTCCCGTCCCGTCCCGTCCCGCCCCGTCCCGTCCCGCCCCGTCCCGCCCCGGCCCGTCCCGGCGCAAAGCACCGCGCCCGGCCCCGGCCCGGAGCACCCCCGCCTCGCCTCTGCCCGGAGCACCCCCGCCTCGCCTCTGCCCGGAGCACCCCCGCCTCGCCCCGGCCCGGAGCACCCTGCTCTGCCCCGCCGGGCTGCCCGCCACGCTCCGCCCCACCCCCGCCCGGAACACCCCGCTCCGCCCGTCTGCGCCGCCCCCGCGCGCCCTGGCCGGGTGCGGCGACGGCGTGGTACGCAGAGGCATGGCTGCCAAGGACGCGTACGACGCAGTGATCATCGGCGGAGGCCACAACGGTCTCGTCGCCGCCGCCTATCTGGCCCGGGCCGGCCGCAGCGTGCTCGTGCTGGAGCGCCTGGACCGCACCGGCGGCGCCGCCGTCTCCACCCGCCCCTTCCCGGGGGTCGACGCCCGGCTCTCCCGGTACTCGTACCTGGTCAGTCTGTTGCCGCAGAAGATCGTCCGGGAGCTGGGGCTGCGCTTCCGGGTCCGCAGGCGCAGCGTGTCGTCCTACACCCCGGCCGAGCGGGGCGGGCGCGCCACCGGGCTGCTGGTGCACAGCGGCGACCGGGAGCGCACCCGTGCCGCCTTCGCCCGGCTCACCGGCTCCGACCGGGAGTTCGCGGCCTGGGAGGACTTCTACGGCCGGACGGCGCGGCTGGCCGAGCGGGTCTTCCCCACGCTGACGGAGCCGCTGCCGACCCGTGAGGCGCTGCGGGAGCGGATCGCGGACGAGCAGGCCTGGCAGGCCCTGTTCGAGCAGCCGCTCGGCCGGGTGGTCGAGGAGACGTTCCGGGACGACCTGGTGCGCGGTGTCGTCCTCACCGACGCGCTGATCGGCACCTTCGCCGACGCGCACGACGCGTCCCTGCGGCAGAACCGCTGCTTCCTCTACCACGTCATCGGCGGCGGCACCGGCGACTGGGACGTCCCCGTAGGCGGCATGGGCGCCCTCACCGACGCGCTGGCCGACGCCGCCCGCGCCGCCGGAGCCGAGATCGTCACCGGACACGAGGCGACCGGCATCGCCACCGACGGCACCCGCGCGGAGGTGACGTACCGCGGACCCGAGCGGGAGGGCACCGTGGCCGCGGCGCAGGTCCTGGTCAACGCGTCCCCGCGGACCCTGGCCGAGCTGCTCGGCGACGAACCCCCGGCCCCCCGCGCCGAGGGTGCGCAGCTGAAGGTGAACATGCTGCTGCGCCGGCTGCCGCGGCTGCGCGACCGGGACGTCGACCCCCGTGAGGCCTTCGCCGGAACCTTCCACATCGCCGAGGGATACGAGCAGTTGGCGACGGCCTACCGGCAGGCCGCGGCCGGGGAACCGCCGGCCGCCCCGCCGTCGGAGATCTACTGCCACTCCCTGACCGACCCCTCGATCCTGGGGCCGGAGCTGGTCGACCGGGGGTACCAGACGCTGACCCTGTTCGGACTGCACACCCCGGCGGGGCTGTTCGAGCGGGACCACGACGCGGTGCGCGAGGATCTCCTGAAGTCCACCCTCGCCCAGCTCGACGCCTGCCTCGACGAGCCGGTCGCCGACTGCCTGGCCACCGACGCCGACGGCCGGCCCTGCATCGAGGCGAAGACCCCGCTCGACCTGGAACGGGACCTGGGCCTGCCCCGCGGGAACATCTTCCACCGGGACCTCGCCTTCCCGTACGCCACCGCGGAGACCGGCCGGTGGGGCGTGGAGACCGGGCACGCCAATGTGCTGCTCTGCGGCGCGGGAGCGGTGCGCGGCGGCGGGGTCAGCGGGATCCCGGGGCACAACGCGGCCATGGCGGCGCTGGGGGAGTGACCCGGCCGGACGCCGCCGGAGGGGTGTCCTCCGGCGGATCCGCCGCACCCGGCAAGAAAACTGACACTGCATCAGAAAATCTCTTCCCTCGGCCGTCGCCCTGCGGCATCCTGCGCCCCATGGAGACGGAGCTGAGCAAGAGACTGGGCGTGGAGCACGCCATCTTCGGCTTCACGCCGTTCCCCGCGGTGGCCGCCGCGATCACCCGCGCGGGCGGCCTCGGGGTGCTCGGCGTGGTTCGGTACGGCGCCCCGGACGAGCTCGCCCGCGACCTGGACTGGATGCAGAAGCACACCGACGGCAAGCCCTACGGCATCGACGTGGTCATGCCCGCCCGTGCGGTGGACGGCGTCACCGAGGCCGACATCGAGGACATGATCCCGGACGCCCACCGCCGGTTCGTCCGGGAGACCCTCGCCCAGCACGGCGTCCCCGAACTCCCCGAGGGCGAGGCGTCCGGCTGGCGGATCACCGGCTGGATGGAACACGTGGCCCGCTCCCAGCTGGACGTCGCCCTGGACTACCCGGTACGGCTCCTCGCCAACGCCCTCGGCTCCCCACCGCCCGACGTCGTCCGCCGCGCGCACAGCCACGGCATCCTCGTCGCGGCGCTGGCGGGCAGCGCCCGGCACGCCGAACGCCACGCGGAGGCCGGCATCGACGTCGTCGTCGCCCAGGGCTACGAAGCGGGCGGCCACACGGGGGAGATCGCCTCGATGGTGCTCACCCCCGAGGTCGTCAAGGCGGTCGACCCGCTGCCCGTGCTCGCCGCCGGGGGCATCGGCACCGGCGAACAGATCGCCGCCGGCCTGGCCCTCGGCGCCCAGGGGGTGTGGCTGGGCTCGATCTGGCTGACCACCCGGGAGGCCCGGCTCCGCTCCCGCGCCCTGACGCGCAAGCTGCTGGCCGCCGGATCCGGCGACACCGTCCGCTCCCGGGCACTCACCGGGAAGCCGGCCCGCCAGCTGCGCACCGAGTGGACCGACGCCTGGGACGACCCCGCCGGCCCCGGTGCGCTCCCGATGCCGCTCCAGGGGCTGCTGGTCGCCGAGGCGGTCTCCCGCATCCAGCGGTACGAGGTCGAGTCGCTGCTCGGCACGCCCGTCGGCCAGATCGTCGGCCAGATGACCTCCGAGCGCCGCGTCCAGGCCGTCTTCGACGACCTCACCCGCGGATTCGAGCGCGCCGTCGACCGCGTCCAGCGCATCGCCGGACGCGCCTGACGTCCCGTCCGGCCCTGATCCCGGCAGGCATCCGTCCCCGCACGCGCCTTTCCCCGGTGCGCGGGTCCGCCCGGCGCGCACCCTTCCCACCGGCAGGCACGAGGCTCTCGGCACGAGACCTCGACCCGACGCAAGGCCTCGACCCGACGCAAGGCCCCAACCCGACGCGAGGCCCGATCCGACGCACGGCCCCGACCCGACGCGAGGAGGAGCACCATGACCCCGGCACCCCAGGGATTCTGGGCCCAGGCGACCGCGGACCCGGACCGCACGGTCCTGGTCGCCCCGGACGGCACGGAGTGGACCGCGGCGGAGCTGCACGCGGCGGCGAACCGGCTGGTGCACGGGCTCCGCGCGGCGGGGCTGCGCCGGGGCGACGCCTTCGCCGCCGTACTCCCCAACGGACCCGAGCTCCTCACGGCGTTCCTCGCCGCCACCCAGGCCGGGCTGTACCTCGTTCCGGTCAACCACCACCTGCTCGGCCCGGAGATCGCCTGGATCGTCGCCGACTCCGGGGCCCGGGTCCTGATCGCCCACGAGCGGTTCGGGGAGCAGGCCTCGCGCGCCGCCGACGAGGCGGGACTGCCGGCCGGGCAGCGCTACGCGGTCGGCACCGTCGACGGCTTCCGGCCGTACCGGGACCTCCTCGACGGGCAGTCGCCCGAGCCGCCGGCGGACCGCACCCTCGGCTGGGTCATGAACTACACCTCCGGCACCACCGGCCGCCCCCGCGGCATCCGCCGGCCCCTCCCGGGCCGGCCGCCCGAGGAGGCGTACCTCGGCGGGTTCCTCGGCATCTTCGGCATCGAGCCCTTCGGTGACAACGTCCACCTGGTGTGCTCGCCGCTCTACCACACCGCCGTCCTGCAGTTCGCGGGCGCGTCGCTGCACCTGGGGCACCGGCTGGTGGTCATGGACGGCTGGCGGCCGGAGGAGATGCTGCGGCTCATCGACCGTCACCGGTGCACCCACACCCACATGGTGCCGACCCAGTTCCACCGGCTCCTCGCCCTGCCCGAGAAGGTCCGGAACGCCTACGACGTCTCCTCGATGCGGCACGCCATCCACGGGGCCGCGCCCTGCCCCGAACACGTCAAGCGGGCAATGATCGACTGGTGGGGGACCTGCGTCGAGGAGTACTACGCGGCGAGTGAGGGCGGCGGGGCCTTCGCCACTGCCGAGGACTGGCTCAAGAAGCCGGGCACCGTCGGCCGCGCCTGGCCCATCAGCGAACTGGCGGTCTTCGACGACGACGGGAACCGGCTGGCGGCGGGACAACTGGGCACCGTCTACATGCGGATGACCACCGGCGGCTTCAGCTACCACCGCGACGAACAGAAGACGCGGAAGAACCGCATCGGCGACTTCTTCACCGTCGGCGACCTCGGCTACCTCGACGAGGACGGCTACCTCTACCTCCGCGACCGCAAGATCGACATGATCATCTCGGGCGGGGTGAACATCTACCCCGCGGAGATCGAGGCCGCCCTCCTCGCGCACCCGGCCGTCGCGGACGCCGCCGTCTTCGGCATCCCGCACGACGACTGGGGCGAGGAGGTCAAGGCGGTCGTCGAACCCGCGGACGGCCACCGCCCGGGGGAGGAGCTGGCCGCGTCCCTCCTCGCCCACTGCGAGGAGCGCCTCGCCCGCTACAAGCGCCCCCGCTCCGTGGACTTCGTCCACACCATGCCCCGCGACCCCAACGGCAAGCTCTACAAGCGGCGGCTGCGCGAGCCGTACTGGGAAGGGCGGGAACGGGCGGTCTGAGGCGCCGGCCCCCGCCGCCTCGGCATACCTCCGGCGCCGCGGTCGAGGGCCGGGCCCGGTGCCGGATCCGGGTACGCCCGGGGCGCACGTCCCGGCCTACAGTGTGTCCATGATCAATGCAGCGGGTTCCCTCGCCCGGCTCGCCGAACGGATACCGCCGCCCGTCGAAGCGGTCGACGGACACGGTGACTGGGACGACACGGAGCGGGCGGTGGGCACCCGGCTGCCGGACGACTACAAACAGCTGGTGGAGACGTACGGCCGCGGTGACTTCTCGGGCGGGCTGTGCCTGTGCACGCCGTTCGGTGACGACAACCCGGTCCGGCTCGAAGCGGACCTCCTGGAAGTCTTCGGCCCGATGCGTGAGCGCTGGCCCGAGGAGCACCCGTACCCCTTCTTCCCGGAGCCCGGCGGGCTGCTCACCTGGGCCCTGACCGGCGACGCGGGACAGGTGTGCTGGCTGACCGAGGGCCCGCCCGAGTCCTGGCCGGTGGTGATCTGGTCACGCGAGAGCGAGTACGAACGCTTCGACTGCGGGGCTGCCGCGTTCCTCGACGGATGGCTCAGCGGCCGCCTCACCTCCGAACTCCTCTCCCGTGATACGGACATCGCGCCCTGGTTCGACGCGGCGGTCGAACACGACCACATCTACATCCGGCTGGAGGAGGGAGAACTCCCCTACTCCGAGCGTCTGCGGATCCTGCGCGACGCACTCGCCCCCACCGCGGACCGGGGCGGCTATGAGTACAACGGCAGCCGGCAGGACCACTTCATCGTCACCGGAACCGGCTGGCAGCTGACCTACGAGACGGCCTACGCGCACCAACTGCGCGTCGCCTTCCCGCCCAGCGACAGCGAAGCGGCCCGGCACGCCGTCCTCACCGCCGTCGACCGCATGGGGTGCGCCGTACAGTCCATCGGCACCGTCCACGGCACCTCGTCCTGGAACCCCGGCCCGGAACCCTCGGACCGGCTCTGACCCGGGCCGGCTCCGACCCGGATCGGCCTGCTGCGGAGCCGGCCGGCGGACGACGGGGACCGGGGCCCCGCCCGATGGCTGAACCGTCCCGTGCCGCCCACCCGCTGTCCGCGCGATGCCTTGACGGACAACCGAACGCGCCGAACCCGCCCCGGACCCCGCCCGGTGCCTTGACCTCACCCGGCGCGCGCCACAGGATCACGGAATGACCGGTGTACGCAGCAGCACAGTCGACGGCGTCCTGCGGCGCAGCGCCCGGCGGGTGCCGGACCGCACCGCCCTGCGGTACGGCACCCGTTCCTGGACCTACCGCGAGCTGGACGAGGCGGTCTCGGCGGCAGCCGGTGTCCTGCGCGAGCACGGGCTCCGGACCGGCGAACGGGTCGCGTCCTACGGGCACAACTCCGACGCCTACCTGATCGGTTTCCTGGCCTGCGCCCGTGCCGGGCTGGTGCACGTACCGGTCAACCACCACCTCACCGGCGAGGATCTGCGGTACATCCTGCAGCAGTCGGGCAGCGCCCTGGTGCTGGCCGACCCCGGCACGGCGCCCGCCGTCCCCGACGGCCTCGCCGTCCTGCCGCTGCGCGACACCGACGACTCCCTGCTCGTCCGGCTCCGGACGGCGCGGCCGTACCGCGCGGATCCGCCACCGGACACCGAGGATCTCGTCCAACTGCTCTACACCTCGGGCACCACGGCGCTGCCCAAGGGCGCGATGATGACGCACCGCGCCCTGGTCCACGCGTACGTCAGCGCGATCACCGCGCTCGATCTGCGCGAGACGGACCGGCCGGTGCACTCCCTGCCGCTCTACCACTCGGCGCAGATGCACGTGTTCCTGATGCCGTATCTGGCGGTCGGCGCCGAGAACACCGTCGTCGACGGACCGGACCCCGCCGCGCTCCTCGACCTGGTGGCGGCGGGCCGGGCGGACAGCCTGTTCGCGCCGCCCACCGTCTGGATCGCGCTCTCCGGGCACCCGGACTTCGCGGACCGCGATCTGTCGGCACTGCGCAAGGCGTACTACGGGGCGTCGATCATGCCCGTGCCGGTGCTGGAGCGCCTGCGCGATCGCCTCCCCGGGCTCGCCTTCTACAACTGCTTCGGGCAGAGCGAGATCGGTCCGCTCGCCACGGTGCTGCGGCCGGAGGAGCACGACGGCCGGATGGATTCCTGCGGGCGTCCGGTCCTGTTCGTGGAGGCCCGGGTGGTGGACGCGGCGGGGGAGGACGTGCCCGACGGCACACCCGGTGAGGTCGTCTACCGCTCCCCGCAGCTCTGCGAGGGCTACTGGGAGAAGCCGGAGGAGACGGCCGAGGCCTTCCGGGACGGCTGGTTCCGCTCCGGCGACCTGGCCGTCCGGGACGCGGAGGGCTATCTGACCGTCGTCGACCGGGTGAAGGACGTGATCAACTCCGGGGGAGTGCTGGTCGCTTCGCGCCAGGTCGAGGATGTGCTGTACGAGCATCCGCAGGTCGCCGAGGTGGCCGTGATCGGACTCCCCGACGACCGCTGGATCGAGTGCGTCACGGCGGTGGTCGTCCCGCGTGGTGACATCGAGCCGCAGCGGCTCGTCGACCACGCCCGGGAGCGGCTCGCCCACTTCAAGGCCCCGAAACGGGTCTTCCTCGTGGACGAACTGCCCCGGAACGCCAGCGGCAAGATCCTCAAGCGCGAGCTGCGGGACCGGTTCACCACCGGCTGAACGGCGCCGGCCGACGGGCGATACCGGCGTCGGCCTGCGGATTCCCGGCCTCGGGTGATCACCGGCCGGATCGTGGCGTCACCCGGCGGTGGGCCTTCCGGTTCGTGGGCGGAAGCGGCTTAATGGTTGAAGGGCCAATCAACCACTGAGCCGCCAGGAGGACCAGGACATGCCTCAGCCCGAGGGAGCCGCGCTGGAACGGGTGCGCGCGCACCGTGAGGAACTGCGGGCCCGGTACCTCCACGGCCGCCGGAACCGGCCGGCCGCCACAGCGCGCGGCATCCACCACATCGCCTTCATCTGCCGGGACGTCGAGGAGACGATCCGCTTCCACCAGGAGTTCCTCGGCTTCCCCCTGGTGGAGATCGTGGAGAACCGGGACTACCGCGGCTCCACGCACTTCTTCTTCGACATCGGCCACGGCAACCTGCTCGGGTTCTTCGACTTCCCCGGGCACGACCACCCGCCGTTCACCGAGACCGTCGGCGGCGTCCAGCACCTCGCGCTCTCGGTCAGCGACGCCCAGTACACGGCGGCGCGGCAAGCGCTCGACGCCGCCGGCATCGAGTATCTGGGCCCGGACCGGGGCGTCGAGGACAGCCTCTACCTGCACGACCCGAACGGGGTGCCGATCGAGCTCTACCGGGAGCGGCTCGGCGTGTTCGAGGGATCCACGCTGGTCGAGGACACCGACGGGGCGGCTGATGCGGACGGCCCGGACCGGACGGGCGGGGGTGCGGGCCCGGACCGGGGGTGATCCGGCGGGGACGGCGGGCCAGGCATCGGGCGTCGGCGAGCGGGCCATGGCCGGCCGCGGCCGTGCCGCCGCTCACCGCGCGGGCTGTTTCATCCGGGGAGGCCCGGGACGCCGAGGGTGCCGACGGCAACCGAGCCGAGGCCGCGACACCGCCCGCGCACACCGCCCATGGCTACCGCCCGTGCACCCCGTCCGCTCAGCCGCCGCCGCCCGCCGCCACGGCGCGCGCCCACCGGTAGTCCGCCTTTCCGCTGGGTGACCGCTGTATCCGTGCCGTGACGACCAGGCCGCGCGGGATCTTGTACCCGGCCAGCCGGGTGCGGCAGTGGTGCTGGATCTCCTCCAGCGTCGGTTCCGCGGCCCCGTCCCGGAGTTCGACCACAGCCGCCACCCGGTGCCCCCACCGGGGGTCCGGTACGCCCGTGACCAGCGCGTCGTACACATCGGGGTGCGCCTTCAGAGCCTGCTCGACCTCTTCCGGATAGACCTTCTCGCCCCCGGTGTTGATGCACTGCGAGCCGCGGCCGAGGACCGTCAGCACCCCGTCCTCGTCCAGGGTCGCCATGTCCCCGAGCAGGACCCAGCGCGCCCCGTCCGCCTCGAAGAACGTCTCGGCCGTCTTCCGCGGATCGTTGTAGTAGCCGAGCGGGACATGGCCGCGCTGGGCGATCCGTCCCGGCTCGCCCGGCGGCACCCGCTCATGGGTGGCCGGGTCCACCACGGTCGTCGTCGGGCCGACCCGTAACCGGAAGCCCCGCTCCGGCCCCGCGTCCTCGGTGGCGGTGCCGTTGAAACCCGACTCCGACGAACCGAAGTTGTTGAGCAGCAGCGTGTGCGGCACCAGCTCCCGGAACCGGGCCCGCACCGTCTCGGAGAGGATCGCGCCGGAGCTGCTGACGCTCAGCAGCGACGCGCAGTCGGTCCCCTTCAACGGCCCGGACAGCGCGTCGACCAGCGGCCGCAGCATCGCGTCACCGACCAGGGAGACACTGGTGACGCGCTCCCGCTCCACGGTGCGCAGCACCTCCTCGGGTACGAACTTCCGGTGCAGCACCACCTTCTGGCCGAAGTGGAAGGCGATGAAGGCCGTGAGCGTGGACGTGCCGTGCATCAGCGGCGCCGTCGGGAAGAAGACCAGCCCCGCACCGCCCGCCGCGACCCGCTCGGCCAGCTCCTCCGGCCGGGACACCGGCCGGCCGGTCGGCGCGCCGCCGCCCATGCCGGCGAAGAAGAGATCCTCCTGCCGCCACAGCACACCCTTGGGCATGCCCGTGGTGCCGCCGGTGTAGATGATGAACCGGTCGTCCCCGGACCGCGGCCCGAACCCCCGCCCCGGGTCCCCGGACGCCACGGCCTCGGCGAACGGCACCGGCAGGCCGCCCGGCCAGTCGGCCTCCTCGGCGCACCCGCCGACCCGGATCCGGTGGCGCAGCGACGGCGTCCGCGGCAGTGCGGCCGCCACCCGCGCACCGAACTCCCCGTCGAAGACGAGGGCCGCCAGATCGGCGTCCCGGTAGAGGTAGACCAACTCCTCCTCGACATATCGGTAGTTGACGTTCACCGGCACCGCGCGGATCTTCAGGCAGGCCAGCAGTGTCTGGACGTAGGGCACGCCGTTGTACAGGTGCAGGCCGACATGATCGCCGGGGCCGATCCCCCGGTCCAGGAGATGGTGGCCGAGCCGGTTGGCGGCGGTGTCCAGCTCGGCGTAGGTCAGGCGCCGCTCCGCGCCCGTGACGGGATGGTCCGCGTACACCAGCGCCTCACGGTCCGCCGCGGCGTCCACGACCGACTCGAACAGGTCGGCAAGGTTGTACTCCACATCTCCTCCTCGCCCCGGCGGCGACGTTCGGGCCCGCGGCCCGGCGGTCATTAGAGCGCCCGGCGCCGGAGGGGGGAAGAGCGCCGCCCAAGAAATCTGACTGCTAGTCAGAAAACTCTTGAACTGGCTCTCCGCTTCCTGCACCCTGTTCCGGTGCCGCGCCGGCGCGGCGGACGGTTCCCGCCGGCGCCGGGCGCCGACCCGCGCACCCGATCCGCAGCGCCGCGCCGGCCGCACCGCGTCCGGCGAGCGACCGGGCCGGCGCGCCCCGACCCCGGCCCGGCCACGGGCCGACGACAGGAGGAAGCCGTGGGCGTGGAGACGGAACACCTCACCGAGCGGCGCGAAGGCGCCACCCTGGTGCTCACCCTGAACCGGCCGCAGGCCCGGAACGCCCTGTCGCTCCCCATGCTGGTCGGCCTGTACGACGGCTGGCTGGCGGCGGACGCGGACGATGACATCCGGTCGGTGGTGCTGACCGGCGCCGGCGGAGCCTTCTGCGCCGGCATGGACCTCAAGTCCCTGGCCGGCGACGGCTCCGGCGGCGATCAGTACCGGGACCGGATGAAGGCCGACCCCGATCTGCACTGGAAGGCCCTGCTCCGGAACCACCGCCCCCGCAAGCCGGTCATCGCCGCGGTGGAGGGCCCCTGCGTCGCCGGCGGCACCGAGATCCTCCAGGGCACCGACATCCGGATCGCGGGCGAGAGCGCCACCTTCGGCCTCTTCGAGGTCCGGCGCGGGCTCTTCCCGATCGGCGGCTCCACCGTGCGCCTGCCGCGGCAGATCCCCCGCACCCACGCCCTGGAGATGCTGCTCACCGGCCGTCCGTACAGCGCCGCCGAGGCCGAGCGGATCGGCCTGATCGGCCATGTCGTCCCGGACGGCACCGCGCTGGAACGGGCCCTGGAGACCGCCGAACTGATCAACGCCAACGGCCCGCTCGCCGTGGAGGCCGTCAAGGCGTCCGTCCACGAGGCCGCGGAACTCGGCGAGACCGAGGCCCTGCGACGCGAATTCGAGCTCGGCTGGCCCGTCTTCGGCACCGCCGACGCGAAGGAGGGCTCCCGGGCCTTCGCCGAGAAGCGGCCCCCCGTCTTCCGGCGGGCCTGACGACCGGCCCTCCGGCACCGGCCCCTGGAAGGAGCCACGCCATGCCGTCCACCCCCGGCCCCGAGGTGCTGAGCGCCCCGCTGGTCCTCGAGTTCCCCTTCACCCGCTCCCTCGGCCCCGTCCGCGGCGCCTTCCTCACGGGCCTGCGCGAACGCACGGTCCTCGGGGCACGCACGGAGGACGGCCGGATCCTCGTCCCGCCCGCCGAGTACGACCCCGTCACCGCCGCCGAGCTGCGCGAACTCGTCGAGGTCGGCACCACCGGAACCGTCACCACCTGGGCCTGGAACCCGCAGCCCCGCCGTGCAGGCCCCCGCGACCGGCCCTTCGCCTGGGTGCTCGTCCGGCTCGACGGCGCCGACACCGCGCTGCTGCACGCTCTCGACGTCCCGGGGCCGGAGCACGTCCGCACCGGACTGCGGGTCCGTATCCGCTGGGCCGCGGAGCGCACCGGCGCCATCACCGACATCGCCTGCTTCGAACCTGCCCCGGACACCGTCGGAACCGACCCGGATGCGGCTGAACCCGCCCCGCACGACGGCGTGTTCGACGACCCGGTCACCGGCATCGTCGCCCCCGCCCGTCTCGACTACACCTACGCTCCCGGCCGCGCGCAGAGCCGTCACCTGGCCGCGCTCGCCGGCCGGCGGATCGTCGGGGAGCGGTGCCCGGCCTGCCGGAAGGTCTACGTCCCGCCCCGCGGAGCCTGCCCCACCTGCGGCGTCGCCACCGGCGAGCAGGTCGAGGTCGGCCCCCGCGGCACCGTCACCACCTTCTGCATCGTCAACATCAAGGCGAAGAACCTCGACATCGACGTGCCCTACGTCTACGCCCACATCGCCCTGGACGGCGCCGACCTCGCCCTCCACGGCCGCATCGGCGGCATCCCGTACGACCGGGTGCGGATGGGGCTGCGCGTCGAACCCGTCTGGACCGAAGGCGGCCGGCACCCCGACCACTACCGCCCCACCGGCGAACCCGACGCCGCCTACGAGACCTACCGGGAGCTGCTGTGACGCGGGACGTGGCCATCGTCGCCTTCGCCCAGACCGACCACCGGCGCAGCACCGCCGAGGTCTCCGAGGTGGAGATGCTGATCCCCGTCCTGGAGGACGTCCTGCGCCAGGTGGACCTGCGGACCGGGGAGATCGACTTCACCTGCTCCGGCTCCAGCGACTACCTCGCCGGGCGGGCCTTCTCGTTCACCATGGCCCTCGACGGGGTCGGCGCCTGGCCCCCGATCTCCGAGTCGCACGTCGAGACGGACGGCGCCTGGGCCCTGTACGAGGCCTGGGTCCGGCTGCTCACCGGCGAGGCGGACACCGCACTCGTCTACGCCTGGGGGAAGTCCTCCCCGGGCGAACTCCGGGACGTGCTCACCCGTCAGCTCGACCCGTACTACGTGGCGCCGCTCTGGCCGGACTCCGTCTCCCTGGCCGCCCTCCAGGCCCAGGCGCTGATCGACGCCGGCGACACCGACGAGCGGGCCCTCGCCGGCATCGCCGCCCGCAGCCGCACCGCGGCCCGCGACAACCCGCACGCCCAGCTCACCGGTTCGCCGCCGCCGGAGGGGCTGCTCGCCGAGGAGTACCTGGTGCGGCCGCTGCGGCGGCACGACGTGCCCCCGGTCAGCGACGGCGCGGCCGCCGTCGTCCTCGCCGCCGGGGCCACCGCCCGCCGGCTGTGCCCCCGCCCCGCCTGGATCCGCGGCATGGACCACCGCATCGAGGCCCACAGCCTCGGGGTGCGCGACCTGACCGACTCGCCCTCCGCCCGGCTCGCCGCCGAGCGGGCCGGCGCCTTCGAACGGCCCGTCGACACCGCCGAGATCCACGCCCCCTTCACCTCCCAGGAGGTCGTGCTCCGCAAGGCCCTGCGGTTGGACGGCACGGTGACCGTGAACCCTTCCGGCGGCGCGCTCGCCGCCCACCCGGTGATGGCCGCCGGCCTGATCCGCCTCGGCGAGGCCGCCGCCCGCATCCACCGCGGGGCGTCCGACCGCGCCCTGGCCCACGCCACCTCCGGCCCCTGCCTCCAGCAGAACCTGGTCGCCGTCCTCGAAGGAGCCGAGCGATGACCCGAGAACCCGTGGCCGTCGTCGGCATCGGACAGACGAAGCACGTCGCGGCCCGGCACGACGTGTCGCTGGCCGGACTGGTCCGGGAGGCCGCCGTCCGCGCCCTGGCCGACGCCGAGCTGGACTGGGCCGACATCGACGCCGTCGTCATCGGCAAGGCCCCCGACTTCTTCGAAGGCGTCATGATGCCGGAGCTGTTCCTCGCCGACGCGCTCGGCGCCGTCGGCAAGCCGATGCTCCGGGTGCACACCGCCGGCTCCGTGGGCGGCTCCACGGCCCTGGTCGCCTGCGGTCTCGTCGCCGCCCGCGTCCACCGCACCGTCCTCACCCTGGCCTTCGAGAAGCAGTCCGAATCCAACGCCATGTGGGGGCTGTCGCTCCCGATCCCCTTCCAGCAGCCGCTGCTAGCGGGGGCGGGCGGCTTCTTCGCCCCGCACGTACGGGCGTACATGCGCCGCTCCGGCGCGCCGTCCGCCGTCGGCGCGCTGGTGGCCTACAAGGACCGGCGCAACGCGCTGAGGAACCCCTACGCGCACCTCCACGAGGCCGGGCTCACCCTGGAGAAGGTGCAGTCCTCCCCGATGCTCTGGGACCCCGTCCGCTACTCCGAGACCTGCCCCTCCTCGGACGGCGCCTGCGCCATGGTCCTCACCGACCGGGCCGGCGCCCGGCGCGCCCCGCACCCGCCGGCCTGGGTGCACGGCGGGGCGATGCGCAGCGAGCCCACGATGTTCGCCGGGAAGGACTTCGTCTCCCCGCAGGCCGGCAAGGACTGCGCCGCGGACGTCTACCGGCAGGCGGGGATCACCGACCCGCGCCGGGAGATCGACGCGGTCGAGATGTACGTGCCGTTCTCCTGGTACGAACCCATGTGGCTGGAGAACCTCGGCTTCGCCGCCGAGGGGGAGGGCTGGAAGCTCACCGAGTCGGGCGCCACCGAACTCGACGGCGACCTGCCGGTCAACCCCTCGGGCGGGGTGCTCTCCACCAACCCCATCGGGGCCTCCGGCATGATCCGCTTCGCCGAGGCGGCGCTCCAGGTCCGCGGCCGGGCGGGGGAGCACCAAGTGGCGGGCGCGCGCACGGCGCTCGGACACGCGTACGGCGGCGGCTCCCAGTTCTTCGCCATGTGGCTGGTCGGCTCCGAGCCGCCCCGGTCCTGATTGGCGCACGGCCTGTGCGCCACCGGTGACGATCGATAGGCTGACCGGGCAGACGAACCGGGAGGAGCACGGACGTGGCCGACAGCACCACACAGCAGGCGCCGGCAGGATTCAAGAAGCCCCAGCTCGACTTGAGCAACGCCGAGTGGCAGTCCAGCAGCCAGGGGACGGGTGATGTCCAGATCGCCTTCATCGAGGGCTACATCGCGATGCGGGACGGCCGCAACCCGGAGGGCCCGGCGCTGATCTTCACACCGGCGGAGTGGCGCGCGTTCGTCCTCGGCGCCCGGGACGGCGAGTTCGACCTCACCTGAGCGTCGTTCCGGCGTGTCCCGAGGGGCGACCCCCGGCTCACGCCCCGCGCCGCGGCCGCCCGACGAGGCGCCGCGGCGCGGCACGGCGCCGGTCCACCCGCCGGGCGGACCGGCATGTCCCGACGGTCAGGGCCACGGCCGGAGTTCGGGGAGCGGCCCCGGCGCCGCGTCGACCCGGCCCTCCGGGGCCCGGCCCGCCAGCCACGCCGTCAGATCGGCCAGCGCCCCGTGCACGGTGACCGGCCGCTCGCCCGTCCCCAGCGCGCGCACCTCGGGACCGTCGGCCGCCACCAGCCTCAGACCGCCCTCGGGCGCCCGCGGTGCGAGGAAGTCCAGCGCGTGCGCACAGAACGCGCGGGACCAGCCGCTCGGCCCGCGCCCCAGCAGCAGGTCGGCGGTGTGCACTTCCACCTCCCGCCACCAGGCCAGCAGGGCGGTCGTCACCTCGCCGTCGCGGTAGCGCACCGGGAGCCGCCACTGCTCGGGATCGAGCCCCGACCAGACCTCCTCCGCGGTGCCGAGCATGCTCCGCACGGCCGCCCGCAGCTCCTCGGCGGACCGCTCCGCACCCGCCTCGATGGCGGCGTCCCGGGCCGGCCGGCCGCCGTCGTACACCTCGATCGTCCTGCCCTGGGTGGCGTACCGGGCCTGCCGCGCGAGGGCGGCGCCGACTCCTTCGAGATGCGCGAGCACATGTGCACGGGACCAGCCGGGCAGCGCGCTCGGTGCCCGTACCACCGCGTCGGTGAGTCCGTCCAGCAGGCCGTCCAGCCGCCGCTGGGCAGCGAGCACGGCGTGCAGCGGGGGTGTCACGGCCACAACAGCTCCTTGCGCCAGTCGGACCCGGTGCGGCGGTAGACGAGCCGGGTGTGCCGGCGGTCCCGGTCGCCCTGCCAGAACTCCACCTCGTCGGCCCGGAGGGTGTACAGCGTCCAGCCGGGAGCCACGAGTTCCGGATCCCGCTCCAGTCGCGCCCGGGACTCCCGCACCGCCCGGTCCCGGACGGCCGGGTCCTCGAGCGGACTGCTCTGCCGCCCCAGCAGGGACTCCGCCCGGGCCGCGGTACTCCGGGCGAGGAAGTCGGCGGCGCTGCGCTCCGGGCTCTCCGCGGCCACCGGCCCCCGGACGCGGACCTGCCGGGCGAGCGGCTGCCAGTGGAAGGTCAGTGCCGCGTACGGCCAGGCGGCGAGGTCGCGGCCCTTGGCGGAGGCGGCGTCGGTGGCGAACTGCCAGCCGTTCGCGGTCACGTTCTTCAGGATCAGGACGCGGGCGGACGGCGTGCCGTCGGCACCGGCCGTGGACAACGTCATGGCGTGCGGCGCCGGAACGGCGGCCTCCACCGCCCCCAGCAGCCACTGGCTGAACAGCCCGTCCGGGCTGCCGGGCGCGCTCCCGGGATCGAACCGGGGCGGATCGCCGGTGAACACCTCCAGCCCCCGCAGCAGTTCCCGCAGATCGGACATGAAATCCCCCTCCGTACCTAATGGTTGATCGCGAGGCTAGCATTAGCCCGATGACGACTAGCCCGATGACGACTGGCCCGATGCCGGAACAGCTGGCACTCGAACTCGCGGTCACCCTCCGGCACGATGGCGCGGGCGGCGTCACCGACGACCTGGAAACGGTCGACGGCCTCGCCCAGTGGCTGCGCGGCCGGGAGGGACGGCTGCGCTCCGCCCTGGACGCCGGCCCGGTCACCGCGGACGAGACCGTGCTGAGCGCCGTGCGGGAGGTGCGCACCGCGGTGCGCGCGCTGTTCGCGCGGGCCGTGGCTCCGCGCCCCGCGAGCCGGGCCGACGCCGGCCGGCTGCCCACCGCCGAGGACGCCCTGCAGACCCTGGCCCGGGCCGCCGGACGGGTGCCCGCCGCGCCGCGCTTGGACTGGCCGGAGGGCGGCGCCCCGGTGGCCGTGCCCACCGCCGCCGCCCCCGCGTCCCCCGCCGACCGGGTGGCCGCGGCCCTCGCACTCGCCGCCGTCGCGCTGCTGACCGGGCCCGGCCGGGCGCGGCTGCGGGCCTGCCCGGCGCCGCGCTGTGTGCGCTACTTCCTCCAGGACCACCCCCGCCAGGAGTGGTGCAAGCCGTCCTGCGGCAACCGCGCCCGGGTGGCCCGCCACCACGCACGGCACCGGGACCGCACCGGCGGTCCCGCGCCGGGAGCCGGCCGGGAGGGATGAGCCCGCCCCGGCCGCCGGAACGGAAGACGCAGCGGACAACCCCGGCACGAAGCCCCGGAGCTATCGGACGACACGGCTTAGGAGGAAGGCGCCGGGCGAAGCAGTGCCGGATGAAAGATGAAAGCGGCGCCGGATGAAGCAGAGCCGGATGAAAGAGGCGCCGGATGACAGCAGTGCCCGACGAAGCCGCGCCGTAGGCATACGTGCCGCACGGAAGGGGCGTCGCACGGAAGCACCGGCTCCGCTCACCGGCCCCCCGGTCTGGCTCTTCAGAGGGAGGTGCCGCCTCCCGCCGCGGACGTACTGTTCCGGCGTGCAGACGATGATGCGACCGCTGTTCGGCGGTGCCGTGTACCGCAGTTGGCTCCACGCGTGCCTCGGGGCGGCGCTGAGCCTGCCGCCCCTGACCGCCGTCCTGGCGGCGTCCGGCCACCCCACTCCGGCAGGAGCGGTGGGCGGCTGCCTCGCCACGGTCGCGGTGATCGTGGCCATGGGCGTGCCCGCCGCCGCCCGGCGGGGGAGCGTGCGCCTGGCCAACGGCCTGCTGGGGACTGGACTCCCCGCCCCGGCCGCGGCACCGCGGTCCCGCTGGGCCGACCGGCTGCGGACCTCGGCCTGGCTGGTGCCGCACATGGCGCTCGGCGCCGTGGTGACCGCGGCGACCGGACTGCTGCTCTTCGCGGCGGTCGCCTTCGTCACGGTCTGGCTCGGCGGCGGAGGTGTCATCGACATCCACCGCACCGAGGCCCGGGTGCCGGCGGGTCCGCAGGGCCTGTGGACCCTGGGCGTCGCGGCCGCGTGCCTCGTGACGGCCTGCGGTGTCACCGCCGGAGGAGCGGCGCTGCTGCGGCTGCTCGCCCCGGCCCTGCTGGGCCTCGGGCCCGCCGAGCGGCTGGCCGCCGCCGAGGAGCGGATGCGTCAGGAGGCCCAACGCAACCGGCTGGCCCAGGAGTTGCACGACTCGATCGGGCACACCCTCACCGCGGCCACCATCCAGGCCGCCGTCGCCAAGGAACTCCTGGGCAGTGACCCGCAGGCCGCCCTCAGCGCCTTGAGCAGCATCGAGGAGACCTCGCGCGCCGCGCTGGACGACCTCGACCACGTCCTCGGCGTCCTCCGCGCGGAACCCTCCCCCACGGCACCCCGGCGCACCCTGACCGACCTCGGAGCACTCACCGGCACCGTCCGCCGGGCCGGGGCCCAGCTGACCGTCGAGACCACCGGCGGCCTCGACCGCGTCCCCGCCACCGTGTCGCGGGAGGCGTACCGGATCATCCAGGAGGGCCTGACCAACGCGTTACGGCACGGCGGGCAGACCGGCCTCACCCTCCGGGTCGCCGTCCGCGACGGCCTGCTGGAGGTGGAGCTCACCAACCCCGTGACCACCGCGGCGGGCCGCCCGTCCGGACGGCACGGGCACGGCCTCACCGGGATCACCGAACGGGTCCGGCTGCTGCGCGGCGAGGTGACCGCGGGCCCGGTGGACGACCCGGCCCCGTCCGGCGGGGGCCGCTGGCGGCTCGTCGCACGGCTGCCGCTGCGGCCCGCGCCGTGAACGGCACTCCGGCCGCGCAGGCGGCCGCCGAGGAACGCCCGGTGACCGTCCTCATCGTCGACGACGAGGAACTCACCCGCACCGGACTGCGCACCCTGCTGTCGGCCAAGCCCGACCTGGACGTCGTGGGCGAGGCGGCCGACGGTGACGAGGTGCTCCCGCTCGTCACCGAGCTGCGCCCCGACGTGGTGCTGATGGACCTCCGGATGCCCCGGGTCGGCGGCATCGAGGCCATCCGCCGGCTGCACGCGGAACTGGCCCGTCCGCCGAAGGTCGTCGTGATCACCACCTTCGAGAACGACGAGCACGTCCACGACGCCCTGCGGGCCGGCGCCAGCGGGTTCATCCGCAAGCGCGCCCCGTCGCAGCAGATCGCGCACGCCGTCCGGCTGGTCGCCACCGGTGACTCCGTGCTGTTCCCCGGTGCCGTCCGGCCACCGGCCCCCGGACGGCTCGTCCGCCGGGACCCGGCCACCGGAGGTGCCGCGACGCTCACCAGCCGTGAGACCGAGATCGTCCGCCTGATGGCCCAGGGGCTGTCCAACCAGCAGATCTCCACCCGGCTGACCGTGGCCCTGGAGACGGTCAAGACCCACGTGGGGAACCTGCTGGCCAAGCTCAATGCGAACAACCGTACGCATGCGGTGATCCTCGCCTACGAAGCCGGACTCGTGGGGCCGGTGACGGAGGAACACCGGCCACCGGCCGCGCCACCGCCACGACGGTCCGGCTGACGGGCCGCCGGGCTGTTCGGGCGGTCCGTTCGGACGGGCCGCGGCCCGGCGCCGCCGCTCTCCGGCGTGCGGCCCCGCACCGGGCCGGCCGACCGCCGGTGCGCGCTCCCCGGAGCGCCACGGCACGCTCCCGGCGGCGCCCCGGTGCGGATCGCGCGCGGTCGGCGGGCACGTACCATGTCGGCATGTCCTTCCTCCGCCGCCGCAGCGCAGCCACGCCCACCGGGCCGGACTTCGATGTCCTCGCGATGGATCCCAGTGACTGGCCGGGCAATCTCGGCGCGGGCCTGCTGCCTGCCCCGGACGGCAGCTGCCAGGGCGTCTTCCTCCGCTACGACCTGTTCGGCGGCCGCGGCCCGGCGATGATCATCGGCAATCTGCCCGCGGGCTCCCCGGCCCGTGAACTCGGTGAGGACCAGGCCCCCTTCGAGGTGGCCCAGCTCCTCGCCGCACTGGGCAACGAGGAGCCGGTGCACATCGTCGAGACCGAGGACACCCCGGTGATGCACGAGGACAACCTGCTGATCGTGCGGCGGATCAAGCTCTCGGAGAGCCGGATCTCCTGCGCCCAGTTCGACCGCAGCGACGGCGTGCTCGTCACCATCGCCAGCTGGGACCGCCCGATCACCGACGACCTGTACCAGCTGCTCAAGCCGCTGCCCGCGGAGATGTTCCAGCAGAGCTGACCGCTCGGCCGGCCACGCGGAACGGGGGCCACGGCTGTCCACCCGGAGCTGCTCACGGCTCTCCACCTGCTGCCCACGGCTGTCCACGCGGAGCCGAGCCCACAGCGGTGCCGCCGCCCCAGCGGTGGCGGAGCGGCGGCACAGACGCTACGGGCCGTCCCCTGGGCGGGCCGCACCCGAGCCCGGCGGGAGCCGGGTCTACTGGTCCGACTGGCGCACGGTCACGTCCTCGGCCTTCACGAACGCCACCCGGTGGCCGGCCTGGATCTGGTAGTACTTCTGCTTCCCCCGGACCACCCGGTGGCCCTTGGTGTCGAAGGTCGGGGCGTAGTAGTACTCACCGGTGATCTTCGGGCCCACGGCGTACTTCTCGCCGGCCCCCAGCTTGTACGGCAGCGCGGACAGCGGCTGGACCGGAATGTCCTTCGGGTAGGCGGCCGCCTCCGGGTACGCGCGCCCGAACACCTCGACGGTCTTCCTGCCCGCCTTCGGGGTGGCGACCCGGCCCTTGGCGTTCACCGCCGTCGGCTGCTTGGCCGGGTTGTGGAACCACGCCTTCTGGCCCAGGTACCAGACCGCCGTCCAGTCGCCCTTCCGCTCGGCGACCGCGAACTGCTGGCCGGTGGAGGCCCGCGCACCGAGATCGTTGACCCCGGTCGTCGAGTCGTCACCGTTCGGCGGATGCAGCCCGATGTCCTTGACCAGCGGCGCGTCCGCACGCGGCGCGGTGTGCAGCCGGACGGCGCCGGAGCCGTGCGACGGGCACTTCTCCTTGCTGTCCTTCTTGCAGCCGGTGTAGACGGGCTTGTTCCGGGCGTAGTCGGGCCGGATCGTCACCAGCCCGCCCTTCGCGTCCGCGGTCGACCGCAGCGGGGCGCCCAGCAGCTCGAAGTAGTGCGCCCAGTCCCAGTACGGACCGGGGTCGGTGTGCATCCCGGGAATCGTCATCGCCGTCGGGCCCGGGACGTTGTCGTGGCCCAGGATGTGCTGCCGGTCCAGCGGAATGTCGAATCGTTTCGCCAGATGCTGCACCAGCCGGGCCGAGGCGCGATACATCGCCTCCGTGTACCAGGCGTCGGGCGCGGTGAGGAAGCCCTCGTGCTCCAGACCGATGGACTTGGAGTTCACGAACCAGTTCCCCGAGTGCCAGGCGACGTCCTTGAGCGGAACGTGCTGGGCGACATGGCCGTCCGAGGAGCGCAGGCTGTACTGCCAGGAGACGTACGTCGGATCCTTGATCAGGTCGATCGTCACGTCCCACGGACCCTCGGTGTCGTGCACGATGATGTACTCGATCTTCTGGCCGCGGGGCCGGTCGGCCTTGTCGTGGTTGCCGTAGTCCCGCTCGCTCCCCTCGCCGAACTCCTTGTACGGAGCCGGAATCCACTCGCAGGCCACCGCGGCCGGGCACTCCGCCTTGCCCGCGGCCGTGGCCCGCAGGCCCAGCCGCGGCGCCTGCTCGGTGGCCGGCTCCAGCCCGGGCGCACCGGGCAGCGCGACCTCCTGCCCGCTGTCGGTGGTGCGCCGCTCGCCGTGCCGGATCACCTCGAACACATCGTCGGCGTAGCCGGCCGCCGTGGCACGGTCGTCGGCGCCGGAGTACCGGGCCACGGCCGCGTACCACTGCGCCGGATCCCCGCTGAGCGGCAGCCCGAGCGACTCCTGGGCGGCGGCGAGCAGCGCCGCGCCACCGCTGATGTTGGCCGCGTCGTCCTCCCGGAGCCGGCGCGGGGCGAGATCCGTCAGCTCGGCGGCCCGCTGGAGCGTCCGCAGCCGGGCCGGCACCTCCGACGGCTCCGGAACCTTGGCAGGCTGTTCGGGAACGGTCCGGCGCGCCCGGGAACCGTCGCCGCGCGGATCCTCCTCGCCACCGTGCGCCAGGGGAGGGGCCTCCGCCAGCGCGGTCCGGGCATCCGTCAGATGCATGGGGCCGTAGCCGCCGGAGACGGACGGCTCCCCGTGGTGGCTGTCCCACCGGGACTGCAGATAGGAGACCCCGAGCAGCACGCTCCGGGGCACCTGGTACCGCTGCGCCGCGTCGGTGAACGCCTGCTCGAGGGAGTACGGATCGGGCCGGGCGGCGGTGGCGGACGGCGCGGCGGCGACCAGGGGGATCAGCAGAGCGGCGCCGGCTGTCGCGACGGCCGCCCGCCCCCCGAGCCGCCGGGTGCCTCTCGCGCCTTCGTGAGCGGATCCTCGCATGCAGCAGCCTCCTCGGGCTGGACCGTGCCAGGTGATGCGCAGACGGGATGGGGATGGCGTGGAACCCGACTACAGCTATCGCTAGTCAGACGATCCGTCAATCACGCTGCGGCGGAGGAGTGTGCACGTCATTCAGGTGCCGCCAGAGGCACGGAATACAAGGCCGAGAGGCTGTTGCGGGCCTGCGGAGTGGACCGGAGCCGGGCCGCGGAGCGTCAGGGAATTTCGACCGATCGGCCCAGAGGGTTCACCCCGCGCCGACCGTCGCGCCCCGGGAGCGTGCCGACCCCTGGAGTGGGGATGGTGGCCGACCCCGGTACCCGGGTCGGCCACCATCCCCACTCCGGTCAGCGCGTGCCGACGGCCGCCCGTACGGCCCGGCGCGCCATGGCGCAGTCGTCGTGCAGCCGGCGGAGCAGCAGCCGCTGCTCCTCACCCGTCGCGCCGGGAGCCTGCACGGCCGGCGCCGGGTCGTGCATGGTCCGCTGCACGGCGGTCTCGTAGGTGCGGATCTCCCGCGTCAGCACCAGCATCAGATTGACCAGGAAGGCGTCCCGCGCGGCCGGGCCGGCCGCCTGTGCCAGCTGGCTGATCTGCCGACGGGCGACCGGCGCGTCCCCGAGCACCGACCAGAGCGTCGCCAGGTCGTAGCCCGGGAGATACCAGCCGGCATGCTCCCAGTCGACGAGGACGGCACCCGCGGGGGACAGCAGCACATTGGAGAGCTGCGCGTCGCCGTGGCAGAACTGTGTCGGGACGTGCTTCCCGGCGCTGTGCGCCAGCCCGTGCAGCAGCTTCTGCAGATCCCCCATGTCGCGGTCGGTGAGCAGCCCCAGCTCGTGGTAGCGCGTCATCCGGCTGGCGTAGTCGACCGGGGCGTCGAACAGGCCGGCCGGCGGCCGCCACTGGTTGACGCGGCAGATCGCGCCCAGCGCCGCCCGTACGTCGGCGCGCGGCGGTGTCTCCGCCGGGTGCCGCTGCAGGGACGCCACCCGCCCCGGCATGCGCTCGATCACCAGCGTGCAGTTGTCCGGGTCCGCCGCGATCAGCCGGGGCACCCGCACGGGCGGGCGGTGCCGGACGAACGCGCGGTACGCCGCTATTTCCTGCCGGAACCGCTCCGCCCAGGCGGGGGAGTGGTCGAGTAAGCACTTGGCGACGGCGCTGCTGCGGCCCGTCGTCCCGACCAGTAGTACGGACCGCCCGCTGCGCCGGAGCACCTGTACCGGATTGAACTCCGGACAGATGCGGTGCACCGCAGCGATCACCGTGCGCAGCTGAGCGCCCTGGGGGCCGGACAAGTCGATTCTCCCGCTGAGCGGTTGGGCGCCCGGTCCAGGCGCCCGCCGTGGCCGACCGCCGCCGACCGTCGCGGCGTGGGCCGGGTCGAGATACGGCCCGCTGCCGGACGGCTGCGGGCGGTACGGGCGGGGCGGGGCGGACACGGAGGACGATGCTGCGTACATGGGCGTGACAGATCCCTTCGCGTGCCGACGAGTTGTTGCGCTCCCGGCCCCGAGGGCGGCCGGCACCCTGGGGAATGCGGGCCGCCCGCCAGGCCGGGGAGGCGCGTTCCTACAGGACACCCGGCCGCGGGTGGCACACCATCTGGCGCACCCTGGCGAACCCTGGCGAATAGTCGCCCGGCCCATGACGGCCGGTTACTGTCAACTCAGCCGAGGAACCTGGGGGCTTGACGTGACCAAGGAACCCAACACCCGACTCGCGGACCTGTTCGGCCTGGCCGGCTGGTCCAAGGGCGAGCTCGCGAGGCTGGTGAACCGGCATGCGGCGGCCATGGGCCATCCGCAGCTGGCCACCGACACCTCGCGGGTGCGGCGTTGGATCGACACCGGCGAAGTGCCGCGCGATCCCGTGCCGCAGGTTTTGGCATCCCTGTTCACCGAGCGACTCGGTCGTGTCGTGACCATCGAGGATCTCGGGCTCGACCGACAGGGACGCGCAGGTAGACGGCAGTCCGCCGAGGGACTGCCGTGGGCGCCCGAACGGACCGCCGCGGTCCTCACCGAATTCACGGGAATGGACCTCATGCTCAACCGACGCGGCTTGGTGGGCGCGGGCGCCGCGCTCGCCGCAGGCTCAGCACTCACCGGCGCCATGCACGACTGGCTCCACACCGACCCGTCCCTCGCCGCCGACGGCGTCCGGGGCGGCACGTCCACCGTCGATCCGGCGGCCTTCGACCGGTACGAGGCGGCCCCCGTGGGGTCGCAGGAGATCGAGGCGCTGGAGCACTCGGTCGAAGTCTTCCGGGCCTGGGACGCCGCCCGCGGCGGCGGACTGCAGCGCAAGGCGGTGGTCGGCCAGCTCAACGAGGTGGGCGGCATGCTCGCCTACCGGCATCCCGACCATCTCCAGCGCCGGCTGTGGGGGGTGGCGGCCAATCTCGCCGTCCTCGCCGGCTGGATGTCCCACGACGTGGGTCTGGAGCCCACGGCACAGAAGTACTTCGTGATCGCGGCCCACGCCGCCCGTGAGGGCGGCGACCGGCCGCGGGCGGGCGAGGCGCTCTCCCGCGCCGCCCGGCAGATGGTGCACCTGGGCCGGCCGGACGACGCCCTGGACCTGATGAAGCTGGCCAAGTCCGGCTCCGGGGAGGAGACCCTCCCGCGCACCCGCGCGATGCTGCACACCATCGAGGCGTGGGCCCAGGCGTCGATGGGGCGCGGTCAGGCCATGCGGCGCACGCTGGGCGAGGCCGAGGAGCTCTTCGTCTCGGACAAGGGCGATGTCCCGCCGCCGAGTTGGATGCAGATGTTCGACGAGGCGGATCTCCACGGCATGCAGGCACTGGCCCTCCGTACCTTCGCCGAGCACGACCCCTCCGCTGCCGTCATCGCCCAGCGGCACGCCAAGGAGGCGCTCCGGCTGCGGGAGAACGGCCGTCAGCGGTCGAAGATCTTCGACTACATCTCCCTCGCCTCGGCCTGCTTCATCGCCGACGACCCGGAACAGGCCGACCGGTACGCCCGGCTCGCGCTGGTGTCGATGGGGGAGACCTCCTCGCACCGCACCTGGGACCGGCTCCGCGAGATGTACCGGCTGACCGGGCAGTACGCCGGACACGGCAGGATCGAGGATCTGCGCGAGGAGATCCAGCAGGCCATGCCGAAGAGCCCCGCCAAGGGCAGGAGCACGACGGTGTGACGGGGCCCGCTCGGGCCGGCGGGTTCTCCTGCCCCTGACGCGACGACAGTTCCGCAACAGACCCTTGAGCTGCAGAGACCTAGGCTCCGCCGATCTTCAGGGATCGAGGCTCCGCGCCCGGCTGCTCCGGGGCGTGGGCGCAGGAATCCCCTGTGCACGTCACATCGGTGTGCACGTCACATCGGTGCCCGTGAGGTCCGGTGAAGATCCGGGCGGGGTGCATCCGTGTGCTCCGGTGAGTCCGGTGCGGCTCGTCCCAGTCCGGGAGTCCCAGTCCGGGATGAGGTGTCCCACGGCGTCGTGCGGGGTGCGGTGCCCTGTGGCGTCGTGTGCTGTCGGTGTCGCTGAGGTCGGTGCTGCGGAGGTCCTTGTGGCGGAGGCGGTCGGGAAGCGCGTCGTCGTCGGGAAGGACGTCGGCGCTGGGGTCACCGGTGCCGGTGCTACGCGTCGATCCGGGCGATCATCACGCATGCGTCGTCCTCGCGATCCGTCTCACCGAACTCCTCGGCCACGATCCGCACGCACTCCTGCGCGCTGCGGGCGGCCGACAGCCGAGGGCCGAGGGCCAGCAGCCGTTGCACCGCCGCGTCGCCGTCCGGGCCGGTGGGGTCGGTGAAGGAGGGGGCGAGGCCGCCGGTGTGCAGGACCAGCAGGTCGCCGGGGGCGAGCTGCTCCTCGGCCTGCTCGTACGAGGCTCCGGAGGTGGCGCCGAGGAGGACTCCCCCCGGCTGCGGCAGGGCGCGCCCCACCCCGTCGCGGAACAGCAGCGGTGCGGAGTGTCCCGCCTGTGACCAGGACAGGGCGCCGCTGCGGGAGTCGTATCGGCAGCAGAGGGCGCTGCCCAGAGCGGGTTGAGCCGAGGCGTCGAGCAGCTGGTTGAGCCAGCCCATCAGCGCCCCGGGCGCCACGCCCGCGACCGCCATCCCGCGCAGCGCACCGAGCAGCATGGCCATCCCGGAGGTGGCGGACACACCGTGCCCGGTGAGGTCGCCGACGCTGAGCAGGGTCTGCCCGTCGGGCAGGTGCAGGGCGTCGTACCAGTTGCCGCCGATGAGGGCGCCGGTGCCGGAGGGGAGGTAGTGGGCGGCCAGGTCGAGCGAGGCCTGACCGCCCTGCGGGAACCGCAGGGAGCCGCGCCAGGGAGGCAGCACGGCTTCCTGCAGCTCGACCGCAAGCCGGCGCTCGGTCTGTGCGATGTGCCGCTGGCGCTGCAGCGAGTCACGGGTCTCGCGCACCGCCCGCTGGCTGCGTCGCAGCTCGCTGACGTCGCGCAGCACGGCCCACATGGAGGCCGTGCAGCCGTCGGCGTCGAGCACCGGCTCGCCCATCATGTGCAGCGTGCGGACGGAGCCGTCGGCACGCACGATGCGGAACTCGCCGTCGATGGGCTTCCCGTCCACCAGGCAGTCCGTGACCATGGCGGTCAACAGCCCCTGGTCCTCCGCGAACAGCCAGGACGGCAGCTCGTCGAGGGAGAGCGGACCGTCCTCGGGGGTGCGCCCGAAGATCCGGAACAGCTCGTCCGACCAGTCCACTTCGTCGGTGAGCAGATTCCACTCGGCGCTGCCCACCCGGCTGAGCAGCGAGCCCCGCTCGGCGGGGGGCGGCGTCCCGGCGATCGGCGCGGAAACGACGGTGTCCGGCGCGGCGTCGGCCGGGACGAGGTCGGGCGGCAGCCCCTCGCGCAGCTGTCCGAGCTGTTGGCCCAGGTCGTCGAGGTGATGCACCGCGAGGTCGCAGAGCGCCCGCTGCCAGCGGAACCGGGGATCGTCCTCGGCCGATGCGGTGTCCCGCCGTACGGCGTCGACGCCTCCGCGTAAGCGGCGGGTCTGGGAGATGAGGGCGTCCACCGCGCCGCGCTCCGGCGGCTGAGCGGCTGGACGGTCCGCGAACGAGTGGGGCGGCATCACGTACTCCGATATAAGCGCGGCCGAGTCTGAGGGAAGGGCCGGTAACGACTGTTGCACAGGGAGCGACGGCCCGTAAGGGATTTGGCAACACCCGATTCGGTGGTGCTTCCGGCATATGCCAGGGGCCTTGAAGGGCGGTTTCTCCGGTTCGTCGCCCCGGCTCGGCGGAATCATACGGTCCGGGTAGGCTGCGGCGCTCGGGTACGGAAATCCGCGCTGCTCATCAGGCGTAGATCCCGTGGTCACCGGCAAGAATGCCGGTCGGCGGAAATCCCGTTGCCAGCGAACCCACCGCACCGGATGCTGACCTCATGTTCGATCCAGACATAGCGCCCAGTGGCACCCTCCTCGGCCTCCTGCAGCGAGGCCGCGGCGACGGGACCCTGCATGCTCTCGCGGCGCCGCGGGCCGAGGCGCTCGCCGCGCTGCACCACTGTGTGCTGCACGACCCCCGGCACGACTGGCAGATCGAGAACCGCTCCCTCTACTACGCGCGGCTCCACCTCGAGCTCGACGGCGGGCTCGACCCGATCGAACAGCACCTGTTCCACCCCGACGACCTGGTGGACAGCTCCGAACAGCGCACCGGGCTCGCCCTCGCCGTCCTCGGCCACCTCGCCAGCTACGGGCGCACCGACGCCCTGCTGCTCCTCCGCCGCTATGCCGTCGCCGGCAGCAACTGGGCCTGGGCCCTGGACGAGCTGGCCCTCCGCGACGAGGACGAGGCACTGAAGGCCCTCGGCCGCGCGGTGGTCGCCCGGTTCCCCCGCACCCCGCGGGGCGAGGCCGACCTCGCCGCGGCCGTCCGGGACGCCTTCGAGCCCCGGCCGTGGCGGCTGTGGGCCGACGACCGGGACGACCCGGACACCGCGGCCCGGGTGCGTGCCGCCCGGGAACAGGGCAGCTTCGACCGCTGGCAGCGGCAGCTCAGGCCGAGCGGGCCGCGCCCCGGCTGGAGCGTCCGGGAAGTCCTCGACTGGGCGCAGCAGGGCCTCGACCAGCACCCCTCCCAGCCGCGCCACGCGGCCGCCGCCCGCTGCATGACCGCCGTGGCCGGCCCCGAGGACCGCCCGGAGATCGTCGAAGCCGCCCGCTCGGGCCCCGACGGGGCCCGCTGCACCGCCCTGCGCCACCTCGCGGAACAGCAGGATCCCGAGGCCCTCGACCTGCTGGACGCCGCCGCGGCGAGCCCGTCGGCCGTCGTGGCGGAGGTCGCCATCGCCTCCTTCGAACGCATGCGGAGCATGGCCGCGCTGGAACGGGCCCGCGGCTGGGCGAGCCGGCCGGACGCGGTGGGCCGGGCGGCGGCGGGCATGCTCGCCTGCCGGGGCGGCCGTCAGGACTCCGGGCTCGTGCTCGCCGCCCTGCGCACGACCGTACGCACCGAGGGCGCGGACGCCGCCGAGCTGTGGACGCTGGTCGACGGCGCCGGCCGGCTGTCGATCGCCTGCGCCGCCCCCGTGCTGCGCCACATCTACCGCGAGACCTCCTCCTCACAGCTGCGCGGGCGGGCGGCCCGTGCGCTGGCCGCCACCGACCCGTCGTTCGCGGCGGGCTTCGCCGTGGAGTGCCTGTGGGACTGCGAGGAGACCACCCGCGAGCTGGCGGCCCGGCACGCCGCGATCGGCGACATCCGCGTCGTCGACCAGCTCCGCCGGCTCGCCGCGGACCCGGCGGAGGAGGCGGAGGTCCAGACGGCCGTCCGCAGCCGGATCGGGCCCGACATGCCCGCCGTGTGACGCCCGCGGCGCCATCGCCGCGCAAACGCTCATGGGACGTTCCCCCGGCGGACAGGTCCCCGTGGCCGGGGGCACGTCCCGGCGGCCGACAACACCCGTATGCGTGTCGTCATCGTCACCGAGTCCTTTCCCCCCGACGTCAACGGCGTGGCCCACTGCGCCCTGCAGACCGCCCGGCACCTCGTCCGGCGCGGCCACGACCCCCTGGTGATCGCACCGGCCGGGCCGCACGACGGCCCGGCCGTCGCCGACATCTCCGCCGCCGATCCCTGCCCGGTGGTCCGGGTGCCCTCGCTGCCGCTCCCCGGCTACCCCCAGGTGCGGGTGGCGCTGCCCAGCCGGCGGGTCGCCGCCTCGCTGGCCGCGCACCGCGCCGATCTCGTGCACCTGGCCGGACCCTTCGTCCTCGGGGTCCGCGGCATGACCGCCGCCGCACGACTCGGCATCCCCGCCGTCGCCGTCTACCAGACGGACCTCGGCGGCTACGCCCGCACCTACGTCGGCGCCGGCGAGAACGCCGCATGGCGGCGGATACGCTCCGTGCACGCCGCCGCCGACCGCACCCTCGCCCCCTCCTCGGCCGCCGTCCGCGACCTCGTGGAACACGGCGTTCCGCGGGTGCGGCTCTGGCCCCGGGGCGTGGACACCGAGCGGTTCCGCCCCGCGCTGCGCGACCCCGGACTGCGCCGTTCCCTCGCTCCGGGCGGCGAACTGCTCGTCGGCTACGTCGGCCGCCTCGCGCCCGAGAAGCAGGTGGACCTGCTGGCGGGGACCGCCCTGCTCCCGGGGGTGCGGCTGGTCGTCGTCGGGGACGGCCCCAGCGCCCCGGGACTCCGTGCGGCGCTGCCCGGGGCCCGCTTCCTCGGCCGTCGCACCGGCAGTGAACTCGCCCGCATCTTCGCCTCGCTGGACCTGTTCGTGCACACCGGGCCGTACGAGACGTTCTGCCAGACCGTGCAGGAGGCGATGGCCAGCGGGGTGCCGGTGGTGGCGCCGGCGGCGGGCGGGCCCCTCGACCTGGTCGATCACGGCCGCACGGGCCTGCTCGTACCGCCGCGGGACGCCGCCGCCCTGACCCGCGCCGTCCGGTCCCTGCTGGCCGACCCGGAGCGGCGGGCCCGGTTCGGGCGGGCCGGCCGCGCGGCCGTGGCGGAGCGCACCTGGGAGTCGGTCGGCGACCGGCTCCTCGGCCACTACGCCGAGATCCTCACGGCCCGGACGGCGGTGGCGGCATGACCGGCGCCATGACGCGTGAGGGGCCGCTGCGGATCGTCCGGCTGGCCAACTTCGTCACCCCCTCCTCCGGCGGGCTGCGCACCGCGCTGGCCGCACTGGGCGCGGGCTACCGGGCGGCGGGCCATGAGCCCGTTCTGGTCGTCCCCGGTGAGGTGTACCGCGACGAACGGACCGTCCAGGGGCGGGTGATCACGCTTCCGGGCACTCCGCTCCCGGCCACCGGGGGCTACCGGGTGCTGGCCGACCGTCGCCGGACCGCCCGGCTGCTGGAGAGTCTCGCCCCCGACCGGCTGGAGGTCTCGGACCGCACCACCCTGCGCTGGACGGGGGAGTGGGCCCGGCGCGCCCGCGTCCCCGCCGTGATGGTCTCCCACGAGTCGGTGGACGGCGTTCTGGGCACCTGGGGCGTTCCGGACGGCGCGGCCCGGAAGGCGGCGGACCGGCTCAACCGGCGCACCGCGCTGTCCTATTCGCGGGTCGTCTGCACCACCGTGTGGGCGGAGCGCGAGTTCACCAGGATCGGCGCCCGCAATGTCGTGCGCGCCCCCTTGGGGGTCGATCTCGACCGCCGCCGGCCCGGCCTCGGCAGTGCCGCGCTGCGCGCCCGCTGGGCAGCCCCCGGCGAGACGCTGCTCGCCCTCTGCTCCCGGCTGTCCGTCGAGAAGGGGGCGGGTACGGCGCTGGACGCCCTGGCCGCCCTCCGCCGCCGCGGGGAACCGGCCGTGCTGGTGGTCGCCGGGGACGGTCCGCTGCGCTCCCGGCTGGCCGAACGGGCCCGCGCGGAACGGCTCCCCGTCACCTTCCTCGGCCACCTCGCCGACCCCGACGAGGTGGCCGCGCTCCAGGCCACCGCCGACCTCTGCCTCGCCCCCGGACCCGTGGAGACCTTCGGCCTCGCCGCGCTGGAAGCGCTGGCCTGCGGTACTCCGGTGGTGGCGCACGCCGGTTCCGCGCTCCCGGCGATCGTCGGTGCGGGCGGGGCGGTCGCGGCCGGTGACGGCGCGGCGTTCGCCGACGCGGCGCGGGCGCTGCTGGCCCGGCCGGAGGCGGCGCGGCGGGCGGCGGCCCGGGCTCGCGCCGAACGGTTCGGCTGGGCACCGGCCATCGAGGCGTTCCTCGCCGCGCACGGTGCCGAGGTCCTGACGGCGGCCACCCGGCGGCGGCCCCGGGGCGCCGCCGCGTGAGCCGCCCCCTCCGCGGCGTCACGGCCGTGCCGCCCGCGCCGGAAGGTGTCCCGCTTCGCCAGTGAACTCACCGACCCTGCATGAGATGTACTGTTTCATGAGGGATTGATGTGGGATGGGGTGAGCCCAACGGGCCGCACCGGCAGTGCGAACGGGCCCGCCCCATCCGCGCCGTTTCGGTCGTTGTCGGTCCGAGGATCTACTCTGTCCGTCGTGACTTCGCACGCCTCGGAACTCGCTCCGTCCCAGCTCAGCGCGGGGACCCGTGCTGCCCCGGGGCCCGCCGCCGACGAGGGGCTGGCCCGGCGGCTGCGCGCGCTCGCCTGCACCGCGCCGCTGCACGACCTCGACGTGCGCAAGGCCAACCTCGCCGGGGCGTACACGGTCTACGCCATGGCCGAGGTCGCGCTCGCCGCCATCGATCTCGTCACGCTCAACATGGACTTCGACACCGGAGCCGACCACGAGCAGATAGTGGCCAGGCTGCTGCCGCGGGTCGCGGCCCAGGCCCCGGAGCGCCCCGCGGGCGAGCACGAGCGGGTCGCCCGCTGGGTGCTGGAGAACCTCATCAACGTCGGCAGCGTGGACCGCGGATTCCGCGCCGTCTACGGCACGTTCGGCCCGGACGGCGCCTACGTCCGGCGCGACTACGACTTCAAGCTGGTGGAGGAGGTGCCCGGGCCCGGCGGCAGCGTGTACCTGCGCACCACCGACGAAGCGGTCAACGTCCTGGTCGGCGCCCTCGACACCGATGTGACCAGCGCCCAGATCGCCGCCGAGGTGAAGCTGGAGGTGCTGATCAGCCGCGGCCGGCTCGCCGACGCGCAACTCGCCGCCGAACAGGCCCGCTACCGCACGGTCCAGTACGCCGAGACGCTCCGCCGGACCCTCGACGCCACCCGGCGCAACGTCCGCGCCGTCGACTGGCTGCGCACCGTCCCCGACATGATCGCCGAGGCGCTCGACCACGTCGCCGACCGCTACCGCCACGAGAACGCCATCCTCACCAACATCCGCCGCGCCCGCGACGAAGCGGAGGAGCCGGAGCACAAGCGCCGCGCCGCCGAGCTGGTGGACATCGTCAAGGACTGCATCCGCCGCCACACCCAGCTCCAGTCCCGGCTGCTGGAGGCCGGACCGCTGTTCCGCGCCGAGCAGGACCGGCAGGCGTTCGCCGCCCCCGCGGCCCGCGCCGGCCTCGACCTCTACGGGCAGCTGGTGGCCCCCGTGCTGCCCCTGGCGGTCGAGCGGGCGACCCGGGTCACCGACGCCTTCTTCGCCCGCGGCACCGGTCTGCGCACCCCCTCGGCCGTACGCCTCGGCGACCTGGTGGACCTGCTCTTCACCCCGCCCGTCGAACGCGATCACCTGGGCGCCGAGATGCCGGAGCCCGACCTGGTCGCGACGCCCGACGACAGCCGGTTCAGCGAGGAGCAGCTCGCCCGGGCCATGGAACTCCTCGACCTCCCGGCCGACGCCCCGCGGCGCCTCTCCGGGCTGCTCGCCGACGCCCGCCGCCGGGACCCCGAACTCCCGTACCTCGTGGCCCTGCTCGCGGTGCACGCCGCCAGCCCACCGGTCGGCACCGCCTACCGGCAGGGCGAGCAGCGGCTGCTGTTCGCCGTCGACGACGGCACCGACCTCGACGACCCGGAGTTCGGCGGCGCCGACCTCATCGTCGGCACCGCCCTCCTCGACGCGGCCGGGATGGCCGCGGACCGCACGGAGGCGGCGTGACCGTCCCGTCCCCCGACCCCGCCGCCCACCGCAAGGAGCAGCAGCCGTGACCACGTACCGCCCCGACGGCGGCCCGCCCGGCGAGCCCGCCGAGGCCGGAGCCGACTTCACCCGTGGCACGGAGGCCGCGGCCGAGGGGTACCCGCACGCCGGGACGCAGGCCCCCTCCGCGGCCCACGCACCCGCGGCCGGCGCACCGGCGTCCGGTGTCACCCCGGCCGACGCCGCCGACGCCGCGCGGCTCGTCGCCTTCGGGCTCCAGCCCAAGCTGCAGCCCGCCCGCGACGCCGACTACACCGAGCTGCTGCGCCGGCACCGCGACGACCCGGCCTTCGCACGGCTCGCCGACGCCGTCGCCACCGGGCTGGGCCTGGTGGTCCTGGAGGTGTCCACCCGTGCCGGCATGGCCGTGGCCGCCGCCGAGGACTCCGTCTTCGCGGTCCGCATGGGCGACTACGCCCGGCGCGCCTCCTCGGACTCCGCCGACCGGTTCCTGCACGGGCTCGCGCACCTCGCGGTCGCCGCCATGGCCTTCCCCCGCCCCGAGGACCTCGCCGACGACGGCTACATCGGCCGGATCACCGTCAACGGCGTCGAGGCCTTCGTCCGCCAGGCCTGCCGCCGCCTGGAGGAGCGCGCCGACGAGCAGGGCGAGAATACCGACCCCACCAGCGGCGCACCCGGCCTGGAGGCCGCCTGGCGCGTCTACGCCCGGCGCAGCGCCACCGGGGCCACCAAGGACGCGCGCCGGCTCGCCGGTTCGACCACCGGCATCGTCGGCAAGGCCGTCGCCTTCCTCACCGACTCGGGCTTCCTGCAGCGCACGGGGGACGACGCCGGCGGCGCCTACCGCACCACCGCCCGCTACCAGTTGCAGGTCCGCGACCTCGCGGGCAGCGCGGCCATGGCCGAGCTCCTGGAGCTCGGCGTGGTCCCGCTGAGCGACGGCACCGCCACCCTGCTCCCGCCGGACGACACCGACGACCTCGACCTCGTGGCCGACGCGGGCCTGCCGTTCCACTCCTGACCGCTCCACGCCACCCCACCACCCACCAGCACACCAACGAGAGTCCGCCATGTACGAGCTGTCCCGGGTCCGCCTCTACTCCATCGGGCCTGCCGGTGCGCGCTACGCCGACACCATGCTCGACCTGCGCGGTGTCGGCGAGCCGGTGAGCCGGCCGGCACCCACCCAGGCGGACTTCTTCGAGGACGAGCCCACCGGCCCGCCGCGCCGCCCGGCCCCCGCGGGCGTGCTCTTCCTGGAGAACGGCGGCGGCAAGTCCGTCCTCCTCAAGCTCATCTTCTCGGTCATGCTGCCCGGCCACCGCAACACCCTCGGCGGCGCCAGCTCCGGTGTGCTGCGGAAGTTCCTGCTGGCGGACGACTGCGGGCACGTGGCCCTGGAGTGGCAGCACACGGTCACCGGCGAGTCCGTGGTCGTCGGCAAGGTCAGCGAGTGGCGGGGCCGCCAGGTCTCGAACGACCCGCGGAAGTTCGCCGAGGCCTGGTACTCCTTCCGGCCCGGCCCCGGGATGAGCCTGGACTCGCTGCCGGTCGCCGAGTCCGCGACGGTGCGCGCCCCGGCCGAGGGCGCCTCCGGGGCCCGCGGCCGGCGGCGCACGATGAAGGGCTTCCGGGACGCCGTCACCGAGGCCGGCAAGGCGTACCCCAACCTGGACGTCGTCTGGGAGGAGATCCACGAACGCTGGAACGAGCACCTCGGTGACCTCGGCCTGGACCCGGAACTCTTCCGCTACCAGCGGGAGATGAACGCCGACGAGGGCGAGGCGGCGGGCCTCTTCGCCGTCAAGAACGACTCGGACTTCACCGATCTGCTGCTGCGTGCCGTCACCGACACCCGCGACACCGACGGGCTCGCCGACCTCGTCCACGGCTTCGCGCACAAGCTCGGCCGGCGCGCCGAGCTGATGGCCGAACGGGACTTCACCGCCGGCTCCGTGGACCTGCTCGGCCGTATCGTCGACGCCACCGCGGAACGCGAGCGGGCCCGCGAGGTGCACACCGGCGCCGAGCGCCGCACCCGGACGCTCGCCCGCCGGCTCTCCGTCCGGGCCCGCCTGGAGCGGGGCCGCGCCGCGGACCTCACCCGGCAGGTCACCGCCGCCGCGCAGACCGTCGCGGACGCCGAGGAGGCCCGCGCCCACAGCTCACTCATCGGGGCCGAACTCGCCTACCGGCACGCCTCGCTGGCCCTGGCCGCCGCGGAGAAGGCCGCGGCCGCCCAGCGCCGCGAGCTCGGCGACGCCCGCACCCTGCTCTCCGCCTGGCAGGCCGCCGAGGCGGTGCTCCGCCACCGGGCCGCCGCCGACCGCTCCGCCCGGGTGGCCGTCGCGATCCGGGAGGCCGAGCGGGACGCCGCGCCCGCGCTCGCCGCCCGCGCGACGGCCGCCGCCGACCTGGTACGCGCCCTGCAGGCCGCCGCGGAGGACGGCGAACGGCTCGCCCAGGAGGAGGAAGAGCGCTCCGCCGCCCTCCAGGAGGCGGGGGAGGCGGCACACCGCGACGCCACGGCCGCCGCCACCGGCGCCCAGCGCGCCCGCAGCGAGACCGAGCACCTGCGCCAGCGGCTCGCCGAGGTCGAACAGGAGACCGCGGAGGCCGTCCGGGCCGGCTGGCTCGACGACACCACGCCGGACGCCGACCCGGCCCGGGCCGCGCTGGCCGCCAGCGATGCCGAGAAGACCGCGGTCGCCGCCTGGGAGACGGCCCGCGCGACCGCCGGGAGCACCGCCGAGCGGGCCAAGGACACCGCGGCGGCGGAGTCCCGCGCCGAACTCGCCGCCGCCCGCGCCGTGGACGCGGCCCAGGCCGCCGAGTCCCGCTACGACGCCGAGCGCCGCCAGGCGGAGTCCATCGGCGCCGACCCGCGGCTGGCCGAACTGCTCAGCCTGCCGCACGTCTCGGTGCCCGGCATCCCCCGGCCCCGCCGGGGCACGCCCGCCCCCGGGGAGGGGCATCCGGGTGCCGCGGCGGACCCGTCGGCCGGCGCCGGCGAGTCCGGCGATGACGGAGCCCCGGCCGGTCCGCTCACCGCCGAGGACGTGGACCGCGGCGCCGACGGCCTCCGCGCGATGCTGGAGGAGAACATCTCCTCCGCCGAGCGGCAGCTCTTCGACCTGCGCACCGCCGCCGCGGACGACGCCCGGATCCTCGGGGCGCTCGGCGACGGCGGGCTGCTCCCGCCGGGGCCCGACGTCCTGGCCGCGGTGGAGTTCCTCGGCGAACACGGCATTCCGGCGCTCCCCGGCTGGCGTTACCTCGCCCAGGCCGTCGACCCCGCCGACCACGCCACCGTGCTCGCGGCCCGCCCCGAACTCGTCGACGGCGTCGTGATCACCGACCCCGCCACCCACGCCCGCGCCCGCGACGTGCTCGCCGGGGCGGCGCTGCTGCCCCGGTCCACCGTCGCCGTCGGCACCGCGGCCGCCCTGCTGGCGCCCGCCCCCGCGCCCGGTGCGGACAGCGGCTCCGAGGTGTTCCTGGTCCCGCCCAACCCGGCCATGCACGACGAGCGCGCCGCCGACGACGAACGGCAGGCGCTGCGGGGCCGCGCGACGGCCCGCGAGGAGGAGATCCGGCAGCTCGCCGCCCGGCTCTCCGGCGACCGCGCGCTGGCCGCCCGGATCGCCTCCTGGCGCACCGGCTGCCCGGCCGGCCGGCTGGCCGAACTCGCCGAGGCCGCCCGCACCGCACAGGAGGCCGCCGACACCGCCCGCCACGGGCTGGCCACGGCCCGGGCAGCCCGTACCGAGGCGGACGAAGCCGCCGCCGAGGCGGCCCGGATCCGGGACGAACGGCAGGAGGCCGCCCAGCGCGCCCGCCGCGCCGCCGACATCCTCGCCGGGCTGGCGCACCGGCTCCGGGAGCGGGCCGGCTGGCAGAGCCGGGTCCGTGAACTCACCGAGGAGGCGGCCGAGGCCGAGGCCCGGGCCACCGCCTGTCTGGACCGGGCCCGCGCGGCCGACGAGGACCGCCGCGCCGCCCAGCGCGCCGCCGACGACGCCCGGCGCACCGCCCGTGCCCTGCGCGCCGAGCGGGCCGAGATCGCCGGCGCCCCCGACGACATCGGCGAGGACGACGCGCAGCCGCGGGCCGCGCTGCCCGCGCTGCGCGAGGCGTACCGCGCGGCCTCCCAGCTCTACGAGAAGGTCGGCGTCGGCGCCGACCTCCGCGCCGAACAGGCCCGGGCCGAGAGCGACGAGAGCGCCGCTCGCGCCGAACTCGACCGGCTCACCAACAAGGTGCGCACCCGCGCCGCCCAGCTCCTGGAGGGCACCGACGGGGCCGACGGCCCCTCCCGCCAGGCCGCCGCGGCCCGCGCCGAGTCGCTCGTCCAGAAGCTGGAGTCGCGCGCCTCGTCCGCCAGTGAGCAGCTGGGGCGGCTGCGGGGCGAGGCCGAACGCCTCGCGCCCGAGGACGGTCAGGCCCACACCGAACTGCCCGAGGAGCGGGTGCCGGCCGACGCCGAGCAGGCCCAGACCCTGCTGCGCACCGCCACCGGCGAACTCGCCGCCCGGACCGACGCCTGGGAGACGGCCCGGGCCCGCCACACCGAACTCCTGCACGCCCACCGGACGGCCGAGGACGCCACCGGCGGCTTCGAGGAGACCGCCGCGCTGCTGCGGGACCTCCTCCGCGACCCGGTGCCCACCGCCGACCAGGGGGACGGCGCCGAGCAGGAGCCCGAGGCGTACCCCGGCGGGCTCGACGAGGCCCGGCAGGCCGCCGCCGAGGCCCGCCGCTCGCTGCGCGGCTGCGCCACCGATCTCTCGGCCGCCGACTCGACCGTGCGGGAGGCCTCGGACGTCCTCGTCCGGCACGCCAACTCCAGCCGCTACGAACAGGTCCGCACCCCGGCCCGGCAGCAGATCCGGGAGCTGCCGGCCTCGGCGCTGCCCGAGCACGCGGCGGCCTGGGCCGACGCGTTCGCGCCCCGGCTGCGGGTCCTCACCGACGAGCTGGCGCAGCTGGAGCGCAACCGCGACAGCATCGTCGACCGGCTCCGCGGGCTCGTGGAGTCCTCGCTGGCCACGCTCCGTTCGGCGCAGCGGCTCTCCCGGCTCCCGGAGGGCCTGGGGGAGTGGTCGGGCCAGGAGTTCCTGCGCATCCGGTTCGACGACCCGGACCACGCCACGCTCACCGAGCGGCTCGGCGAGGTCATCGACGAGGCGACCCGGGCCGCCGTGCGGAAGAACTCCGACCTGCGCCGGGACGGCATGTCGCTGCTGCTGCGCGGGGTCGCCGCGGCCCTGCAGCCCCGCGGCATCGCCGTCGAGATCCTCAAGCCCGACGCGGTGCTGCGCGCCGAGCGGGTGCCGGTGGGGCAGATGGGCGACGTGTTCTCCGGCGGACAGCTGCTCACCGCGGCCATCGCCCTGTACTGCACCATGGCGGCGCTGCGCAGCAACGACCGCGGGCGGGACCGGCACCGGCACGCGGGCACGCTGTTCCTGGACAACCCGATCGGCCGGGCCAACGCCACCTACCTGCTGGAGCTGCAGCGGGCCGTGGCCGACGCGCTCGGGGTCCAGCTGCTCTACACCACCGGCCTGTTCGACACCACGGCCCTCGCCGAGTTCCCGCTCGTCATCCGGCTGCGGAACGACGCGGACCTGCGGGCCGGGCTGAAGTACATCAGCGTGGAGGAGCATCTGCGCCCCGGTCTGCCGCAGCAGAACGCGGGGGAGGAGACGGTGCACGGGGAGATCACCGCGACCCGGATGTACAAGCGCCCGGCGGCCCAGGGGACTACTGCACCGGCCCAGGAGGCACCCGCTGCACACGAGAACCCCGCTGCCCAGGAGACCGGCGCTGCCCAGGAGACCGGTGCCGCTCAGGAGACCGGTGCCGCTCAGGAGGCACCGGCGGAGTGAGGACGGTCCGTCCGGCGCCGGTTCAGTCCTCGGCGCCGGACGCCGCGGGCAGCTCCCGCAGGCGCTCGGCCACGCCGTCCTCCCGCCCGTACCGCCGCCGCAGCAGCTCCTCGATCCGGTCGCGGATGGCCCGGGCCCGGTGCAGATGGCCGTTCTCCCGGCGCAGGTCGCGGTCCACGCGCAGCAGTTCGGCGCTGTTGGCCTCCACGACGAAGCTCCGCAGCTCGGCGAGGTCCAGCCGGCGGTTGAGCTCGTGGACGGTGTCGCGCCACTCGTGCAGCAGGCCCACCAGCTCGGTGTGGCCGGGGTCGGCCAGGACCCCCGAGACCAGCGCGGCATCCGTCGCCGAGAGCACCGGGCGCGGGAAGACCCGGTGCACCGGACGCGCGGGGTCGAGCGGCCCGAACCGCGGGTCGGCCAGGATCCCGGTGTTCTTCACCAGTTCGTCGGTGACCGCGTCCAGGGCCTGCCGCTCCCGCTCCTGGGCCGCCGCCCGGCGCTCGGCGAACACCCCGCTGATGGCGGCCAGCAGCGCCAGCGTCTGGATCAGCGGCTCCCACTTCTGCCGGAACGGCGCGGCTGCCAGCCAGCTCACGCAGACCCCCAGGGCGAGCGCGAGCGCGCCGAAGGTCAGCACCGACCAGCCGGACCGCCGCATCGGACGGAGCGCCACCTCAGCCGAACGGGTTCGGGGCCGGCGGCCGGTGCGATCCGTTCGGGGCGGGAGGAGGACCGGCCTGGAGCAGCACCAGATCCATCCCGAAACCCGGCTCCCCGATCGCCGCGTTGAACCCGGAGCGGGTGCGCCCCACCTCCACGGCCCCGGCGTCCGCGAGCATCTTCTCCAGCCCGGCCGGTGAGTACTTCCGGGTGATCAGCAGCCGGATGGTGTCCTCGTCCGGGAACTCGATGCTGCTGCGGTCCGGGAGGGTGAGCCGCAGCTGGCCGCCCGTGCGGTTCCGGTAGACCACCTTCACCAGCAGCGAGCGGTCCTCCTCCACGACCGCGCCGAAGGACACGCTGTCCATGTCGATCCGCAGGTCCGTGTACTGCATGACGGCACTGGTCACGAATTCGCCGAAGCGCGGGCTCGCCCGGTACTCGCGTGCCGCCGCCCGGGCGCCGGCCTCGTCCAGCTGCTCGGTGCTGGCCACTTCCAGCATGAAGCGGTCCTGCGGGCGCAGCAGCTGCCCGATCAGCAGGGCCAGCAGCGCGGTGTCGTCCTCGAAGTTGGCGAGGGTGTTGCCCAGCAGGGAGTAGACCACCGGCTCCTCGCCCACCAGCCGCTCCACCAGCCGGCGCAGTCCCAGGACGTTCCGGGCGGAGGAGAAGTCGAGCTGGACGGGGACCACGCTGCCCGCCGGGATGTCCAGGTTGCGCAGCGCCTCCCGCTGGCCGAGCCGCAGCATCTCCGGGCTGACGTCCACGGGTATGTAGCGGAGTTCGGGGTGGCCGCGGCGCAGCCGCTCCAGCACGGCGTGGTCCTTGTGGCCGGTGCCGGTGCCCAGGCTCACGTAGTGGTAGCGCCGTCCCTCCAGCGCGGTGCCGATCCGCTGCCACCGGCGGGTGAAGGACTCGATGCTCTCCCGCATCACCGGATAGAAGAGGTCGGAGCAGGCGTGCACCCACGCCACGGTCGACTCCACGCCCCAGTACGAGAAGCCGGAGGAGATGCGCTTCCCGTCGCCCGTGCGCGAGAACGGTGCCCGCAGCTCCCCCGTCAACTGGGAGAACTTCTGGGACTGGTCCTCGCCCACCATGCACAGGGTCCAGGAGAATCCCGGATCGGTGAGCGCTCCTTCGAGCCGCTGGACTGCCGGTTCCCGCAAGGCCATGGACGGCGCACCCCCCGCTGTGTGGTCCGACCTGTGTCATCGCTACGGGCGGTGCGGTCACGGCCGTTGCCGCGCGCACCGTCCGTGTCCGAACCTACACGGTCGTGCCCGGTGAGGGGATGGATCAGGCCTGCGAGAGCCGTCGGTCGGCGGGCCGGGACCGGGACTTGGCGGCCGTGCGGGCCGCGCGCCGGGCACGGCGCCGCTCGCGCCGCAGCGCCCGTGCCGTACTGCTGGGCGCGGAGACCACGCCGTACCGCTGGTTCCACACCTGCCGGGTCACCCAGACATCCACGACGCTCCAGGTGGCGACGACGGTGCCGCCCACCGTGGCGAGCACGGCGGGGAAGGCGAACCACGACCCGGCCAGGGTGCAGAGAAACGCGATCATGGCCAGAATCAGGGTGACCGAGCCGATGATGACCGCCCGCACCGCGGACGTCCGGACCGGGTCGGGGAGCCGGGGCCGGGGCGCGGATTCCACCGTCCACAGCGGACGGTGGCCGCCGTCCTGCCGGGCCTCGGCGGCAGTGGTGCGATGCGGCGCTTCACCGGAGGGCCCGGCGGTGTGCGCGGACGCTGGGCGACGTCGTTCGGTGTCCATCTGACCTTCACTCCCCCCACGTGGCGGACTGCTCGACGGCCGGGTGCGAGGTTCCCCGGCTCCGGGGCGAGTGCCCGGCAGACGCCGTTCGAAAAGCGGGGTGATCGGGAAATCCCGTCCCATCCCCACTCAGGATCACGAACGCCGGAGGCGGGAGGTTCCACCGAGGCGGAACTTTTCAGCCAAATACCCGGTCGAACTGTGGCGATCCCCCTGGGTGGTATGAGCCACAGCGAGGGCGGTGATGTCCGGGAATCGCCCGGACAACTGCGGACGCAATGCCTGCGCGTACAGCCATGAGCGTACGGACTGGTCTTCGAGTTGTCCCCGTCCAGTAGTAGGCTCGCGCCGTTTATTGACGGAACACCACCCCCGCGAAGCGGGGTTGACATAGGGGAGGCCATGCGCTTTCGCGGGAAGTCCATCCGCAGGAAGATCGTGGGGCTGCTTCTGGTACCGCTGGTGTCCCTCACCTCCATCTGGTCCTTCGCCGTGGTCATCACCGGCCGGGAGGCGCAGCGGCTGCTGGACTTCGCCGCACTCGTGGAGTCGGTCGGCTATCCGGCCGAGAGCACCGTCCACATGCTCCAGGAGGAGCGCCGTCAGGCCCTGGTCCACCTCGCCGACCCCCGCAGCTCGGACGGGCTGGCCCGGCTGCACCGCCGGGAACGCGCCACCGACGCCGTGGTGGAGCGGCTGCGCGAGAGCGCCGCCGACGAGGAGATGCACGACGACGGACAGGCGGACGAGCAGCTCACCACCCTCCTGGACGGCCTGGACGGCCTCGACTCCCTGCGCGGCAAGGTCGAGGAGGGCACGGTCTCCCGCAACTACGCGTTCGCCGCGTACAACGCGCTGATCGACCCCACCTACGACTTCCTCGCCGCCGTGCACGCGCTCGAGGACGTCCAGATGGACAAGCAGGCCCGCGCGCTGATCGGCGTCACCCGCGCCCGCGAGGCCGTCTCCCGCGAGGACGCGCTGTTCGCCTCCGCGCTGGCCGCCGGCCATCTCAGCCGCCACGATCTGCGGCTCTTCTCCGACCGGGTCGCCGACCGCAAGCTGCTGTACTCCACCAGCCTGCCGGTGCTCCCCGCCGAGGAGAGCGCCGTCTACACGAAGTACTGGAACAGCCCCGACACCGTCGATCTGCGGTCCGCCGAGGAGCGGATCCTCTCCGCGGGGCCCGGCCGGGCCGCCCTGGACACCACCGACGCCGCACGCTGGCAGGCCGCCGCCGGCACGGTCCTCGGCGACCTCGACCGGATGAACACCGCCGCCGGACACCGCTATCAGGACCGGGTCGAACCCGTCGCCCTCGGCGTGCTCGTCAAGGCCGGTGTCGCGGGCGTCCTGGGATTCGCCGCCGTCCTGGTCTCCCTCGTCGTCTCCGTCCGCATCGGCCGCAGCCTGGTCCGCGACCTGACCCGGCTGCGCAAGGAGGCCCACGAGGCCTCCGGCGTACGGCTGCCGAGCGTGATGCGCCGGCTGGCCGCCGGGGAGCAGATCGACGTGGAGACCGAGGCGCCCCGCCTGGAGTACGGCCCCGACGAGACGGGCCAGGTCGGCCAGGCCCTCAACACCCTCCAGCGGGCCGCCGTGGAGGCCGCCGTCAAACAGGCGGAGCTGCGCCGCGGCGTCTCCGAGGTCTTCGTCAACCTGGCCCGCCGCAGCCAGGTCCTGCTGCACCGGCAGCTCAGCCTCCTCGACACCATGGAACGCCGCACCGAGGACACCGACGAGCTGGCCGACCTCTTCCGGCTCGACCACCTGACCACCCGGATGCGGCGGCACGCCGAGGGCCTGGTGATCCTCTCCGGAGCGGCGCCGTCCCGGCAGTGGCGCAAGCCCGTCCAGCTGATGGACGTCGTCCGCGCGGCCGTCGCCGAGGTGGAGGACTACGAACGCGTCGAGGTCCGGCGGCTGCCGCGGCTCGCCGTCACCGGGCCCGCCGTCGCCGACCTCACCCATCTGGTGGCCGAACTCCTGGAGAACGCCACGGTGTTCTCGCCGCCGCACACCGCGGTCCAGGTGCACGGGGAGCGAGTGGCGAACGGCTTCACCCTGGAGATCCACGACCGTGGCCTCGGGATGACCGCCGAAGCCCTGCTCGACGCCAATCTGCGGCTCGCCGAGACCCCCGAGTTCGAGCTCTCCGACACCGACCGGCTCGGCCTGTTCGTGGTCAGCAGGCTCGCCCGCCGCCAAGGGGTCCGGGTGTCGCTGCAGACCTCTCCGTACGGCGGCACCACCGCCGTCGTCTTCATCCCCGCCCCGCTGCTCACCGACCCGGCCACCGACGGCGGCGGCCCGGACGCCGCCGGCCGGACCGGCGACCGGGAGGCGGCGGGCAGCCGGGTGGTGGCGCTGGCCACGGCCCCGGTGTCGCTGCCGCCGGCCCGGCGGGGGCAGACGCCGGTCCTCGACGGACCGGTCGAACTCGAGGCGCCGCTGGGGTCCCTGGAGGAGGACGAGGACGGAGTGCTCTTCCGCCCGGGCCCGGCCGCCGAGGAGGAGCACCAGCAGGCCCGCGACAACGGCTCCGACGACCACCGGGCCGCCCCCGGCCGGTCCGTGGAGCCGCAGCACGGCCGGGCCCCCCTGCCCCGCCGCCGCTCACCCGTCCTGGTCTCCGACCGCGGCCGGCGGGTGGAGGGGCGGGGCGAGCGCGGGACCGCCCGGCCGGAGGAGAGGACGCGCCCCGAGACGGCGGACGGTACCGGGCAGGCCGGGGGAGGACTGCCCCGCCGGGTGCGGCAGGCCAGCCTCGCCCCGCAGCTTCGGACCGTCCCCCCGCCGCGGGGCGGCAAGGACGACGCGCCCGCCGGTACCGAACCCGAGCGGGACGCCGAGGAAGTGAGGGCCAGGATGGCCTCGCTTCAGCGGGGGTGGCAGCGGGGCCGTGCGCAGAACGGCGAGTACACGGCCCCCGCCGAGGACGCAGCACCAGGAACGAGAACTGAGGGAGACGGTCGATGACCGCACCGAACGCCACGGCACACAACGGTTCGAGCGGCGGGGCAGGTGAGCTCAACTGGCTTCTCGACGAACTCGTCGGACGCGTGCGCAGCATCCGCAAGGCGCTGGTGCTGTCCAGTGACGGCCTGGCCACGGGCTCGTCCCAGGACCTCACCCGCGAGGACGGCGAGCACCTGGCCGCGGTCGCGTCCGGCTTCCACAGCCTCGCCAAGGGAGTGGGCCGCCACTTCGACGCGGGCCGGGTGCGGCAGACCGTGGTGGAACTGGACGACGCGTTCCTGTTCGTGACCGCCGCCGGGGACGGCAGCTGCCTGGCGGTGCTGGCCGATGCCGACTCCGACGTCGGCCAGGTGGCGTACGAGATGACACTGATGGTGAAGCGTGTGGGCGTGCACCTGGGCAGCGCCCCGAGGTCCGGTCCCGGCGCCGGAGGGTGACGGGACGTCATGAGCGGAGACGGGGGGTCTCATGAACGGAGAGAGTCAGGACGCGGCACGGTGGTACGACGACGCGGCGGGACCGGTCGTCCGGCCCTACGCCATGACCCGCGGCCGTACCCGCGGCGGGACCGATGACCTGGACCTGATCGCCGTGGTGGTCCTGCAGTGCAGTGCGCAGGACCCGGACGGCAGCGCGTCGGCCGAGGCCGCGGACCGGACGCTGTCGCCCGAACACCTCGACATCGTCGACCGGTGCCGGGAGGAGCCGCAGTCCGTCGCGGAGCTGGCGACCGGACTCGACCTCCCGGTCGGGGTGGTCCGGGTGTTCATCGGCGACCTGATCGACGCAGATCTGGTCCGGATCTCCCGTCCGGTGCCTCCCGCGGACCTCCCCGACGAGGAGATCCTGCGCGAGGTGATCACCGGGCTCCGGGCGCTCTGAGCACTGCCCGTCGGTCCGCGGCGGCCGGTCCCGGCCGGTCCCGGCCGCCACGGACCGGGGGACGACGCCGGCGTGGCCTCCTCCGGTGACGAGGGCGCGCCGCCGCTCGGTGCGCGGACGCCGGCCCCGCGCACGCGCCGGTCGGTGAGGCCTCCGCCGGGCCGGCCGGTCGGCGCACGGGTCTTCAGCGCACGGGTTTTCACCGCAGAGGTCTTCAGCGCACCGGCCGGCACAGCAGCGCGTCCGGCGTCCCCCGGGACCCCACGCGGGTGGTGAACGCGATCCCGGCCGCGTACTCACCGGATCCGCACTGGCCCTTGTACCGGCCGTGCGCGAACTCCCCGCCCCCGGCGTCCTCCGGACGGTTGTCGCCGCGGTCGAACCACACGGTGCGGCCGTTCCCCGGCCGGGCGCCCGCCGCCGTGCACAGGGCCGCGGACACCGTCGCGCCACGGACGCTTTGACGTGCTCCCTTAAAGTCCAGGGATTCCGGCCGGGGTCGGTTGGCCCTTCCGGGGGCTTCCTGCTTCACGGCGCTGTGCGGGCAGGTGTGCCCGTCTTACCGGCGCTCCACAGGCGTTTGGCGTCTCCACCCGTCCGGTGGCGACGATGCGGCGTCCTTCGGTCAGGACGTTGGATGCTGCGTTGTGGTCGCGGTCATGTGTGGTGCCGCACTGGCTGCAGGTCCAGTCGCGGATGTGGAGGGGTTTGGGGCCGTCTCTGAATCCGCAGGCCGAGCAGAGTTGGGAGGAGGGGAAGGCCCGGTCCACTTTGGTGAAGGTGCGGCCGTGTTTGGTGGCCTTGTATTCCAGCATGCCGACGAAGGAGGACCAGCCTGCGTCGTGCACGGACTTGGCGAGCCGGGTGCGCCCGAGAGCGGACACCGCGAGGTCTTCCACGTACACCGCTTGGTTGTCGCGGATGATCTGTGTGGATGCCTTGTGGTGGAAGTCCCGGCGCCGGTCGGTCACCCGTGCGTGCTGGCGTGCGACCTTGATCCGGGCCTTGGCCCGGTTCCTCGATCCCTTCGCCTTGCGGGACAGCTCCCGCTGGAGGCGCTTGAGCTTCTTCTCCGCCCGGCGCAGGAAGCGCGGGGCAGCGATCTTCGTCCCGTCGGAGAGGACGGCGAAGGCGGACAGGCCGAGGTCGATACCGGTGTCGGTCTGCGCCTCGGGGAGGATGTCGGGCTCGGTGTCCACGACGAAGCTGAGGAAGTAGCGGCCCGAGCTGTCCAGGGTGACGGTCAGGGAGGTGGGCGGGGCCGGAAGCCGGCGCGACCACCTGACCTTGAGGTTGCCGACCTTGGCCACGTACACCGTGCCGTTGGCCTGGAGGGAGAAGGCGTTGGTGTTCAGGCGGATCGACTGCCGGGTGTCCTTCTTCGACTTGTACCGCGGCGGCCCGACCTTCCGCCCCTGCCGCTTGCCCTTGACCGAATCGAAGAAATTCCGGTACGCCGTGTCGAGGTCCCGCAGGGACTGTTGCAGGACGACCGCTGACACCTCGGCGAGCCAGGCACGCTCGGCGGTGCGTTTGGCCTGGGTGATGCGACGCCGGGACAGCTCCGCCGATGTCACATACGGTAGCCCCGCGGCATGCGCTTCCCTGCGGTCGCGCAGGCAGTCGTTCCACACCACCCGCGCGCACCCGAACGCCTTCGCCAGCGCACGGCGCTGGGAGGCGTCCGGGTAGGCCCGGTAGTTGTAGCGGAGCTGCATACCGCGACGCTACTACGATTGGTCTCATGGATCAGGTGAATGACTACAGGCGTGGCAGACATGTGGTTTCGGCGATGCACGTTCACTTGGTCTTTGTGACCAAGTCTCGGCGTGGAGTGTTCGACGATGAGATGCTGGCGCGCTGCGAAGAGGTCATGCGGAAGGTGTGTGCGGACTTCGAGGCGGAGCTGACGGAGTTCAACGGTGAACGCGATCACGTCCACCTCCTGATCAACCACCCACCCAAGGCGGCCGTCTCGAAGCTGGTCAACAGCCTCAAAGGCGTCTCCGCCCGCCAGATCCGCCAACAGTTCACCGGGCGGATCAACCGCGCCATCATGCACGGTCACCTGTGGTCACCCTCGTACTTCGCCGCATCGCGGGCGGAGCACCGTTGGCGGTCATCCTGAACGTCAGGGCAGCCTTGCATTCAGCCCCGGCGTGACCGCCGGGGCTGAGCCCTGGTAACCCGTCAGCCACTGCCCCGCCGGACACTGGAGTTTGGTGTACCCCGTGGCCCAGTCCCCGCCCGGCTCGACTTGGAGTTCATCGCGGATCACCTCGTACCCGCCGCCCGAGGGAGCGCCGTCGCGTGTGGCGGTGTCCGTGCACAGGCCCCGGGCGCCGGCGTGGCTCAGTCCGATGAGCCGCTGGCCGTCCGGGCACGCCGCCTTGCGCGCCCCGTGGTCACCGTCGCCCGCTGCGCGCATCGGCAGCGACTGGTCGAAGTCACCGCCTCACTCACCGAGGGACGGGGAACAGCGGTACGGCCCGATCACTCGCCGAGGAACTGGGAGCAGCGGTACGGCCCGACCGGCGCGCCGTGGTCCGGCCGGAGCGTGACCTGGACATCGTCGGGGCGGACCCGCTTGTCGAGGAGCGACTGCGCCCGGGCGAGCGAACAGACGAGCTGCCCGGTCCCCATGCTCTTCGGGTCGATCTCCTCGGTCTCCGCCAGCGAGAGCACCACCCGGCCGCCGTCCGCCGTCGCGGAGTACGCGAGGTCCCGCGGCACCAGATTGGTCAGCCCGGTCCGCTGTTCCTCCTCCGTCGGGCCGGCCGCGAGGAGCTTCAGCGGATCCCCGACACTGCGCAGTTCCGTCTCCGGACGGGGGACCCCGCGCAGGCCCTGATCGGAGGCGAAGTACACCCGCATGCCCCGGGTGAGGCCGGTGGCGGGTTCGCCCGCGTCGATGACACCGGTCGGCTGGATACCGCAGCCCGCGAGCACCAGCAGCAGGGGAGCGAGGGAACCGATCCGGCGCCTCGTGACCGAGGAGGTCCGGCGCAGGGCGGAGACGGCGGCCGGGCGGCTCATTCGGCGTCCTCCGCGGGGTGGGTGGGCAGCCACAGGGTGAACAGCGCACCGCCGCCCGGCCGGTCCCCGACCTCCAGGGTGCCGCCGTGCAGCCGGGCGTTCTCCAGGGCGATGGCCATGCCGAGTCCGCTGCCTTCCGATCGGGTGCGGGCCGTGTCGGCCTTGTAGAAGCGGTCGAACACCTGCCGGCGCACCTCCGGGGGGAGGCCGGGGCCGTGGTCGGAGACCTCGACGGTCAGCCCGTCCGCCGTCGCCGCCAGGACGACGGCGACGGGCGGCGCGCCGTGCCGCAGCGCATTGCCGACCAGGTTGGCGACGACGACGTCGATCCGGCGCCGGTCGATGCGGGCCCGCAGCCCCGGCGGCAGCTCGGCCCGCACCGTGTCCGTCCAGCCGCGCACCGCCAGCGTGGCCCGGACCGTCTCGCCCACATCGGTGTCCCCGAGGTTGAGGGCGGCGCCACCGGCGTCGAAGCGCGAGATCTCGATGAGATCGTCCACCAGCCGCGCCAGTTTGGCGGTCTCCGCGCTGACCGCACGGGCGGCCTGGGTGGTGTCCGGGGGCAGCCGCTCGGCGTCCTCGTCGAGGACGCTGGAGACGATGGTCATCGCGGCGAGCGGGGTGCGCAGCTCATGGGAGACATCGGCGACGAAGCGCTTGGCCTTCGCCTCCTGGTCGCGCAGCTCGGCGACGGACGACTGCAGGGCGGCGGCCGTCTCGTTGAACGTCCGTGCCAGGCGGGAGAGCTCGTCCCGCCCCTTCACCGCCACCCGGGCCCCCAGCTCGCCGTGCGCCAGGTCGCGGGTCGCGAGTCCCAGCTTCCGTACCGGCCGCAGCACGGTGCCGGCGGCGGCCAGGGCCAGCAGGACCGCGAGGCCCACCACCGGGACGACACCGGCCCGTACGGTACTCAGCAGCGCCTCGGTGTCCGCCTGCTCGTCGGCGAGCGACATGATCGTGAACACCTCCACACCGGAGGAGAGGCCGTTCTCGGCGAAGGTGACCGGAGTGCCGATGACCAGCCAGGGCTCCCCCTGCGCCGCCACGCGCTGGAAGGCGAGCCGGTTCGTGGACCGGACGGTGGAGCGCAGCCCGCTGGATATCCGGGTGCGGTCGGCGAGCCGGTCGGAGGTGACCTCCAGGTTGCGGTAGCGGGCGACGACGACCGCGGACTGGAGCCGGGTGGAGACCTCCCCGGCGAAGCGGGTCAGCGAGTCCCGGTCGGGCGGTACGTCGGTCTCGGCGGCCACGTCGCCGACGCGGGAGCGGAAGTCCTGCAAGGCGGACGTCTGCGCCCGGTCGAGGACGGAGGTGCGGGCCTCCCGGTAGGCGAGCGCGGTCGAGGTGACCGCACTGATCAGGGCCACGAGGACAAAGGCGGTCACGAGCCGGCCGCGCAGTCCGCCGACCCCGTTCACCAGCCGTCGCAGCAGCGGCCTCACAGCGGACCGAATCGGTAGCCGAAGCCACGCACCGTCTGGATGTACCGCGGTCTGGCGGCGACGGTCTCTATCTTGGCGCGCAGCCGGCCGACCGCCGCGTCGACCAGCCGGGAGTCCCCCAGGAAGTCGTGCTCCCAGACGAGTTCGAGCAGCTGCTCCCGGCTGAAGACCCGGCCGGGAGCGGCCGAGAGCTCCAGCAGCAGCCGCAGTTCGGTGGGCGGGAGCCGCAGGGGGGTGCCGTTCCTGGTGACGGTCAGCCCGGAGCGGTCGATGACCAGCCCCTCGTACGTCTCCACGGGGTCGGTGCGCGGCGCGGGTTCCGCCCGGCGCAGCGCCGCCCGGATCCGGGCCTCCAGCACCCGTGCCGTGACGGGCTTGACCACGTAGTCGTCGGCGCCCGCCTCCAGGCCGCTCACCACGTCGAGATCGTCGCCGCGCGCTGTCAGCATGATGATCGGCATCGTGCTCCGCGCGCGGATGCGACGGCACACCTCGAAACCGTCCAGGCCCGGCAGCATCAGATCCAGCACCACGATCTCGATCCCGCCGCCGTCCCGGTGCGCGAGAAGGCCGAGGCCTTCCTCGCCGGTGCCCGCCGCGTCGACCCGGTGGCCGTGGCGGCGCAGCACCAGCTCCATCCCGTCGCGTACGGAACGGTCGTCCTCGATGAGCAGCACATGGGGCATGCGAACGATTATGCTTGAGAGTTTGCCCAGGTCAACGGGGGTTCCGAAGGCCGTCAGGGGAGCGGCGGGCATTGTTACGTTCTCATCATGAGGCCATCGAGTGCTCACCATGTGCCGCTTGGAGAGTTCTGGTCATGAGCACACAGACCACCGTCCGTACCTCCCGTTCTCTCCGCCTCGCGGCCGTGATCGCCGTCCCCGTCATGCTCTTCTCGTCGGCCTGCGGGGGCGGTGGGGAGAAGGAGATCCGCGACGAGGGTGTCGCCTCCGCCGGTGACGCTCCGGCCGGCTCCGGCTCCGGCTCCGGCTCCGGCTCCGATTCCGGCTCGGGCTCCGGCTCCGGGACGGCCGGGAGCGGCGCCAAGGCAGGCAAGTCGGCGTTCTACGACGCGCAGCTGAAGTACACGCAGTGCATGCGCAAGGAGGGCATGAGCGAATGGCCCGACCCCAAGCTGAGCGGCTACGCGGACTGGCCGAGGATCGAGAAGATCCAGGAGGACGCCTCGAAGCAGGATGGCCAGAAGAAGTACCAGGCGGCGGCCAAGGACTGCGCCGACCCCATGCGGAAGGCCATGGAGCTCGAACCGAAGGTGGACAAGCAGAAGGTCTACGAGTCGATGCTCGCGCACGCCCAGTGCATGCGCAGCCACGGCGTCTCCAAGTTCGCCAACCCGAAGATGAACTCCGCCGGCAATGTCGAGGGCGGCGGTGACCCCAACCCGGTCTCCCCGGAGATCGACCAGGACTCGCCCTCGTACCAGCGCGCCCGCACCGCGTGTGAGAGCAAGCTCATCGACGCCGCCGCGGGGCAGCAGTGAAGCGCAGCACCGTGTGGATCCTGCTCGCCGCCGCGACCGTCGCAGCGGCGGGCGGGTCCGGCTGGGCGCTGCTGGGAGACGGCGGCGAGGCCTCAGCGAACTCCGCGAACCCCCGCAGGCCACCCGCCACCACCGAGATCACCCGTGCGGACCTCGTCAAGAGCAAGACCCTCGACGGCCGGCTCGACTACGCCGGGCGCCGCCCCCTCAAGGCCGCGGTGGAGGGCACGGTCACCAAGGCCGCCGAGAAGGGCGCAACCGTCCGGATGGGACAGCGGCTGTACGAGATCGACGCCCGGCCCGTCATCCTGTTGTACGGCTCGACGCCCATGTTCCGGGGCATGAAGGTGGGCACCCTCGGCCCGGACGTGCTCCAACTGGAGCGCAACCTCCGCGATCTGGGCTTCGGAGCCGGCATCGTCATCGACAACAAGTACGACAACGCCACCAAGGCGGCCGTCAAATCCTGGCAGCGCTCGCTCGGCAACAGCGCACCCGACGGCAAGGTCGGCCAGGGCGACGTCGTCTTCCAGCCGCGGCAGGTGCGGGTGGTCTCCGCGGACGCCGCCGTCGCCGACCGGGTCGGCCCCGAGAAGCCGGTGCTGACCATCGCCTCGAGCACGCCGGTCGTCCGCGTGAGCCTCGACGACACCGATCAGGAACTGGCGAAGAAGGGCACCAAGGCAGAGATCGAGCTGCCCGACGGAAAGCGGATCACGGGCCGGGTCTCCGGCACGGTCCGGCCGGAGGACGCCGGATCCGAGGGGGACTCCGGCGAGGAGAGCACCGACGGCCTGCAGGTGGAGATCGGACTCGACAAGAAGGACGAGGTCTCCGGAGGCCGGTCGGGCACCCTCAGCGTCACCTTCGTCCAGGAGAGCGCCGAGAACGTCCTCACCGTGCCCGTCGAGGCCGTCGTGGCCCTGCGGGAGGGCGGCTACGGACTGGAGACCGTCCGCGGCCGGACCACGAGAACGGTGCGCGTGGAGACCGGCATGACCGCCGACGGCCGGATCGAGGTCTCCGGCGACGGCCTGGCGGAGGGCCTGACCGTGGGGACGGCGAAGCCATGACCGCGAGCACCACCCCGGTGATCGAACTGCGCGGGGCCGGAAAGTCCTACCCCGGAGGCGTCCACGCCCTGCGCGGCGTGGACCTCCGGGTGGACCGGGGCGAACTGGTCGCCATCGTCGGCCCGTCCGGCTCCGGCAAGTCGACCCTGCTGAACCTGATCGGCACCCTCGACCGGGTGAGCGAGGGCGAGGTACGGGTCGCCGGATACGACGTGGGCGCCCTCTCCGACACCAGGCTCTCCGCGCTGCGCGCCCGCCACATCGGCTTCGTCTTCCAGCACTTCCACCTGGCACCCGGCCGGGACGCGGTCGACAACGTCGCGGACGGACTGCTCTACGCGGGGGTGCCGGTGAAGGAGCGCCGCGCCCGTGCCCGCAGCGCCCTGGAACGGGTCCGGCTGGGCCACCGGCTGGACCACCGGCCCAACGAGCTCTCCGGAGGCGAGAAGCAGCGGGTCGCCATCGCCCGTGCCCTGGTCGGAGACCCCGACCTGCTGCTGGCGGACGAGCCGACCGGCGCGCTCGACTCCGCCTCCGGCGAGGTCGTCATGGAGCTGCTGCACGAGCTGAACGCCGCCGGAACCACCATCTGCGTCATCACCCACGACAACGAGATCGCCGACTCGCTGCACCGGCGCGTCCGGTTCCGCGACGGCGAGATCGTCTCCGACTCCCGAACGGCCTCCGGAGCCGCTGCTGCCGCGGATACGGATTCCGGGCGGGGGACCGGCCCCGACTCCGGTACGGGCTCCGACTCCGGCCTCGACTCCGACTCCGGCACCGGCTCCGCTTCCCGTACCGGCCCGGAGCACGGCACCGATCCCGGACCCCGTACCGACCCCGGCGCCAACCCTCGTACCGGCCCCACCCCGGAGGTGCCCGCGTCATGAGCTCCCGCAGTCTCAGGCCCTCCCGGCTCTCCGCCGCCGACATCCTGCGGACCGGGGCCGTCGGTCTGCGCGCCCGGCGAGCCCGGGTGGTGCTCTCCGCACTCGGTATCGCGATCGGGATCGCCACCATGGTGGCGGTCGTCGGCCTCTCCACCTCCAGCCGTGCCCACCTGATGGCCCAGCTCGACCGGCTCGGCACCAACCTCCTCACCGCCGAGGCGAACGAGGCACCCGACGGCGGTCCGGCGAAGCTGCCCAGGAACGCCGTGGCGATGGTCGAGCGGATCGGCCCGGTGCAGCAGGCCACCGCCACCGGGCAGATCAGCGCCCAGGTCCGGCGCAGCGACGCCGTCCCCCTGGACTACGCCGCCGGTGTCGGCACCCAGGCCGCCCGCCCCGATCTGCTGCGCACCCTGGGCGCCCGGGTGGGGGAGGGCCGGTGGCTGGACCGGGCGGGCGAGCGGCTGCCCGTGGTCGTCCTCGGCCCGGTCGCCGCGGACCGGCTCGGCGTCACCGGCCCCGGCGAGAAGATCATGATCAAGGACACCTGGTTCGTGGTCACCGGCATCCTCGAACCGGTCGAGCTGGTGCCGGCCCTGGACCGGGTCGCGCTGGTCGGATATCCGGCGGCGGAGAGGTACCTCGGCTTCGACGGCCACCCCACGACCATCTTCGAGCGGTCCTCGGACGACTCGGTGGAGGACGTGCAGGGCGTCCTCGCCCGCTCGGTCGATCCGGGGCACCCGGGCTCGGTCAGTGTCTCCCGGCCCTCCGACGCACTCGCCGCCAAGGCCACCACGGACGAGGGACTCACTGCGCTGATGCTCGGCCTGGGGGCGGTCGCCCTGCTGGTCGGTGGCGTGGGCGTGGCCAACACCATGGTGATCTCGGTGCTGGAGCGCCGTCAGGAGATCGGTCTGCGGCGGGCGATCGGCGCGACCCGGGGTGCCATCCGTACCCAGTTCCTCACCGAGTCACTGCTGCTGTCGGCCCTCGGCGGGGTGGCCGGAGCGGCGCTCGGCGCAGCCGCCACCTGGGGTTTCGCCCGCGCCCAGGGCTGGCTCGTGGTGATACCGCCGTGGGCCGTGGCCGGCGGCCTGGGCGCCACCCTCGTCATCGGGGTGATCGCGGGCCTCTACCCGGCGGTACGGGCCTCCCGGCTGCACCCCACGGTGGCGCTCAACGCCACCTGACCTCCGGGACGAACGGCCGGCCCACCCCTCGGCCTTCCGGAGCCGCTTCCCCGACTTCCCCTCGGGAGCGGATTCCGGCCCGTCGGCACCGTTCCCGCCCCCTCGGCACCGTTCCCGCCCCCGTGGGAGCCGAGTGCACCGCTCGCCCCTGCCGGACACCCGCACCGGCAGGGGCGAGCCCGTTCACCCGTTCCTCAGCGCCCCGTTCCTCAGCGCCCCATTCCTCAGAGCCCTGTTCCTCAGCGGCGCCTCAGGGGATCAGCAGCACCTTGCCCACGGTGTCGCGGCCCGCCAGCGCGGTATGGGCGGCCGGTGCCATCTCCAGCGGGAACCGGTGCCCGATCACCGGGGTCACCCGTCCAATCGCCGCCTCGGCCAGCACACCGGCCTGCAATGCGTGGAAGCGTTGCGGATCCACCCCCGGATTGGCCCCGCCGAAGCCGATGACGGTCAGCCCCCGGCCGTAGGCCAGCCCGCCCGGGATCTCCGTACCCGTGCCAGACGCGATCCCGTAGATGACGAACCGTCCGCCGGGCGCGAGGGTGTCGACCGCCTGTCGGCCGATCTCCCCGCCGACCGAGTCCAGCACGACGTTCACCCCGCGCCCGCCCGCGGCCTTGCGCACTTCCTGCACCCACCCGGGCCGGCCGTAGTCCACGGCGTGATCCGCGCCCAGCTTCCGGACCAGCTCCAGCTTGTGCTCGCCCCGGGCGGCACCGATCACCGTCGCCCGAGCGACCTTGGCCAACTGCACCAGCAGACTGCCCACACCACCGGCCGCCGCCTCCACCAGCACCGTCTCGTCCTCCCGGAGCCGGGAGATCTCGATGAGGGCGGCCGCGGTGAGTCCCTGGCCGAGCAGCCCTGCCGCATCCTCCGTGGACACGCTGTCCGGCAGCACATGGAGGGCCCGGCGGGACAGCACCGCCCGTTCCGCGTACCCGCCGGCGTTCCCGGTCTGTCCGGAGACCCGCTTGCCGATCAGCCCCGCGTCCACTCCGTCGCCGACCATGCACACCACCCCGGCGACGTCCCGCCCCGGCGTGTAGGGCCGTGGCACGGCGGCCGACTTCCCGGCACGCACCAGTGTCTCCACGAACTGGACCCCGGCCGCGGCGACATCGACGAGCACCTCGCCGTACCCCGGCTCCGGATCCGCCACATGTTCCACTCGCATGACCTCCGGCGGACCGAACTCGGCGACACGGACAGCGCGCATGCTGGCTCCCTCGTATGTCCTGTTACCCGTTGGCGCGGACGGCCGCCTCCTCGGTGGGCGCCGTCCCCATCGCGGATTACGCGACTGACGTGCGTTTTCCTCAAGTGGCCGAGAACGGGGTGTGCAGACCGGCCAATCTGCGGGGCGGCCGGAGCGGGGTGCGACGGGCGGGCCGGCGGGGAGACAAGCGGTATCCGGAGCGGACGGAAGGACCGGCTGCGGGCCGTGGCCGGCCCCGGGACAAGGAGTACCGGCTGCGGACCTCGGACGGCTGCCCGGCAGGCCTGGACTATCGGTGGATCAACCTGTACGGCCCGCACCCCGGGCAAGTGCGGGCCGTTGGAGGCAAATCGCGGTCAGATTTCGACTGTCAGGTCCAGCACCATCACGGCATAGACCGGAGAGTCGGGGAAGGGCTGACGCACGCCTACCTTCCTGTACCCCCAGGATTCGTAGAGAGCTTGAAGTCTGGGGCGCTTGGTATCAACGGTGAGCGCGGCCAACGCCTCATTCCGAGGCCCGAGGAGAGCCCGGTGCAGATACTGACCCAGCCCACGCCCCCGCCAGGCCACACGGAGCATCAGTTCCGAGATCGCGAAGGTGGAAGTCTCCGCAGGCAGAGTAGGCACGTACTCACGCCACCACTCTTGTCCGGCCTCGGATGGTGCCCCGTAGGTGAAGCCGATCGGCTGTCCGCCTCCGTCGTGAGCGATGACGCAGGAGAAGCCCGCCTTATTGCCCCAGTGATCCACGAACCAGGGAAAGCGCTGCACGAACTCCTCTTCGGCCCTGGCGGCATAGGCATCAGCGTGGACGTCCAGAAGCGTCTGGCGGATCTGCGCAAGGTCGTCGTGCGTGTAGTGCCTCAGTGCGACGTCTGCCGTGGTCACACAGTGCTCCATTCGGATCGGTAACGGTCGGTCCACTCCCGCGCCACGGTGGCACTCGGAGCGATGGTGAACAGATGGCGGTGCAAGTCACCCAAGATCACACGCAATCGACCCGGAAGAGGATGCCTGGCCATCAGCACAAACACGTCCCCGGTGGTGTCGCATGCCTGCTCGATCTCCCCTTGACAGGCCTGGGCAAGGGCTAGGCGAGCTGTGATCATGGCCCTGTTACGGCGGTACTGCGCAGGCAGTATGGCCAGCGCCCGGTGGGACGCCATCTCGGCATCCGCGGGGGCGTCAAGCTGGGCGTGGACGATAGCGGCGAGCGCTTCGAGTTCCGCGGGTCCGTAGAATGCGATCCACGCTGGGCGGGGCAACTGCTCGGCACTGGCCAGGGCTTCCCGGGCGTGGCCGAGGGAACGCCGTGCGGCCTGCCGGTCCCCGAGGGTGGCGTGGGCTACGGCGGCCCGCGCGTGGCCGAGAGAGGCGAAGCACGGGTCGCGCCGCGTAATGGTCGTAGCCTGTGCTGCCTGCGCTGCGGCGACGGCTTCGCTGTACTCGGTGCGGTGATGGGCCAGCATCGCGATTGAGTTCCACACTCGCATCGTCGCTGTCGAATCCCCCGCCATCCCGGCCAGTCTCAATGCCTCGTTCAGGAGCTCCTGCGCACGGCTGAGCTGTCGGGCGTCGAGGCAGGACCACGCCGCCATAGAGGTGTAGGCGGCCGCCACGCTGAAAAGCCGCTGCCTGATGCGTTGCGTAGCGGAGCCCTTTTGCAGGTCCAGGGTTGCGCGGGCACCGGCGAGGGCGGCCTGCTCAAGGGCGGCGTGGCCTCCGCGGGCCTGGTCGATGGTGGTGAGCCGGTCCAGACCCGCACGAGCGCGGTGCACGTCCGACGTGCCCACGGTTGGTCGTGTGGCCACGAGTGGCGCAGCGACGGCGGCTGCTGTGATCACGCCGAATCGGCGACGGTTCACGTCGTCCTCCGGTATTACGAGCGGGGAGGGAGCGGCCGGCTTTCCCCGGGGTACGAACCCTAAGTCGGTCGGATCGAGACCGGTGACGGTTTTGAGTGCCTCGCGAGTCAGGCGATTGGGCCAGGTGACCCGCCCAGATTTCCAGTCGCGGACGGTTCGGCCGTCGTACTTGCCCGGCCGCCCGGTGAGGTTCTCAAGCGCCGAATTCAGCTCCCTGGCCAGGCTGGCTGAGCTGTGTTCGTGCTCCGCCATCCACTCCTCCAGGGCGGAGTTTCGTGTGGCATCCATATGCGCAGCGTAGGGCCTTGTGGCCGACAGTGAGGTAGTGAAGTGGTCAAGTCCTCCTAGGCCGTCCGAGCAGTAACCGGCGAAGTCCCCTAACTCCACTTCACCCGAACGGCAGTTAGGTGTCGTGCACGGCCTTGTTCGCGCCCTTCCCCCGGAGGGGCGACCAGCGCATGGGGCATAGCGACTCGACAGTGAGGGCGACGATGACGACGCGCACTCCCGGCACCAGCACCCAGCCCCTGGGCTTGGGGCACTTCGAACACCCCCTTCTCGGCCGCCTGGTGGTTGATCATGCCCATGGTGACCGGGTTGGTGTCCTCCGCGCCATCGCCCCGGACGTGGACAACCGCGATGCGGAACCGGAGCTGAAAGTCCCGGACACTCCGCCGATGGCGTGGCTGGCGCCTGCGGGCGGCGGCCTGGAGTGGATCACGGATCCCGATGAAATCGAGGCTGTCACGGAACCGGGCGGACCGACCTCGGCGGCCGGCGAAGGTGAAGCCAGGTGAGCGGTTTACACAGCGGCGAGCTGATGCCGGTGCCCGCCCGCCGGCCACTCAATACGGGAGCGTTGTTGGACGATGTCGCCGATGCGCTGGACGCCGTGCCTCCTGGGCTGGCCGACCGTCCGGCCCGGTGGGGTCTGACGCACTCGCCCCCGTGGAGCTGCTGGGCACAACCATCGTGCCCGCCGGGCAGATCGCCCCCGGACAACCGCCCTCCGGGCGGATGACGGGAGTTCGACGACAGGACCTGGATGTACTGGGTCGGCCCGTCACACGCGGGCGGGCCCAGCCTTCACGCTCGGCCGATCGGCCGGCGGCTTCTCTGACAGCGCGGTCAACGCCGGGCCGTCACTTTCCCTTCATGGAGACATTCATGGAACACGTGCTCGTGACCGGCGGGGCCGGTTTCATCGGCTCGCACTTCGTCAAGCGGATTGTCCGGGCCGACGACGTCGCCCGAGTGACGGTCCTCGACGCCCTCACCTACGCCGGCCACATCGAGAACCTGGGCACTGCCTTCTTCTCCGACAAGCTGCGGTTCGTCCAGGGCGACATCCGGGACAGGGCCCACGTCGACGAAGTGATGTCGGCCGGCCCCACCGCGGTGGTGCACTTCGCGGCGGAGTCCCACGTTGACCGCTCCTACGATGCGGCCGACGGGTTCCTGTCCACCAACGTTCTTGGTACGCAGGTGCTCCTCCACGCGGCGCACCGCCACGGCGTCGAGATGTTCGTCCACGTATCCACTGACGAGGTGTACGGGCCGCTGCCGGAGGGCTCCGCCACCGAGGACTTCCCGCTGCGCCCCTCCGTTCCCTACGCAGCGGCAAAGGCCGCCAGCGACCTGGTGGCTCTGAGCGCCTACCAGACGCTCGGGCTGCCGGTGTGCGTGACCCGCAGCAGCAACTGCTACGGGCCCTACCAGTACCCCGAAAAGGTCATCCCGCTGTTCGTCACCCGCCTCCTGCGTGGACTACCGGTCACCCTTCACGGCCAGGGCCAGCACATTCGGAACTGGCTCCACGTCGAAGACAACTGCGCAGGCGTGGAAGCGGTTCTGCGCAACGGAACGCCCGGGAAGGTCTACAACCTCGGCGGTGGCACCGACCTCTCCAGCAAGGAGCTGACCGGGTACCTTCTCGACATCTGTGGCGCGACCTCGGACAAGGTCACCTACATCCCCGACCGGCCGGCGAACGACGTCCGGTACTCGATGGACTGGACGAAGGCCCGCGACCTCGGGTATCAGCCGACACGTTGCCTGAAGGACGGACTGGCCGAGACCGCCGACTGGTACCGCCGCAACCCCGACCGGTGGGCACCGCTCGCGACAGGCGACCTCCGCGCCGTCCTCCCCGCCGCCCGCACCGTGACCACCGCGCTGGAGGCACGCCATGCCCGGTGATCAGCTCGCACCCCGCCGGATTCTCGTCACCGGTGTCGGGGCCAACCCCGGGTTCGGGTTGACCCGCAGCCTCACACGCCTCGGCCACGAAGTCGTTGCCGCCGACTCGAACCCTCTGGCCCCCGGCTTCCTCCTGCCCGGCGTCGTGCCCCAGGTCATCCCCCTGGCCGCTGACCCCGGTTACTGCGACCGCATGGCCGAGCTGTGCCGCCGCCTGGCCGTGGACGCGGTGGTGGCCGGCATCGAGAATGACCTCCCGCCGCTGGTGAGTATGGCGCCCTGTCTGGATGCGGCCGGTGCGCGACTGTGGCTCCCTGATGCAGGATCGGTCAGTGCCTGCATCGACAAGGCCGCCTTCCACCAGGTACTTACCGAGCACGGCATCCCCACCCCCCGCACCTGGTGGGGCAACACGCTCGACCAAGTCCCGGACGGCACGGAGCTGGTCGTCAAGCCCCGGCGCGGACACGGCGCGCAGGGAGTCCACTACTGCGACAAGAGGGAGCACGCGCTGTTCCTGAGCGAGCTGGTCTCCGATGCCCTGGTCCAGGAGAGGATCTACGGCACGGAGTTCACCGCGGACTGCCTGGTGGACCGCTCCGCTTGTGCGTCGGTGATCCTTCGACGCAGGAACCTGGTCAAGGCCGGGCTCGCCACAGTCTCCACCACGTTCCACGACACCGCCGTGCAGGACCTCGTCCAGGCGACGCTGCGGGCCGTCCGTGCCGAGGGGTTGTGCTGCGTCCAGGGTTTCATCACCGTCGACGGCGCGGTCACCATCACCGAGCTGAACGTGCGGGTGGCCGGCGGCTTCCCGCTGTCCGAGGCTGCTGGGGCAGACCTCGTCGGCCAGATGGTCCGCGGCCTGTTCGGCATGCCGGTCGACCACAACCGCCTGACCTACCAGGCGGGAATGTTCCTGACCAATTATGTCGAGACCCTTGCCGTCGGCAACGCCGCAGAGCTGGAGCGCATTACCGCCTCGGAGAGGGGAACTGTGACCGCGACCAGACCTGACGCGGGCCGGAACGCCAGCCCCTACCTGTACGGGGAGGAGGCCGCGGCGGTCGCCAGCGTCCTGGAGTCCGGCCAGTACGGACACACCGACGTTACGCAAGAGTTCGAGCGGCGGATCGCCGCCTACCTTGGGGTGCCCGACGCGGTGGCCGTCACCTCCGGCACTGCGGCTCTGCACAGCGCGCTGCTCGTGGCCGGCATCGGTCCCGGTGCCGAAGTGATCGTCCCCTCCCTCACCTTCTGCGCGACCATCCAAGTGATCCGGGCCGTGGGCGCGACACCGCGGTTCGTCGACATCGACCCTGCCACGCTGTGCGTGACCCCCCAGCTCGTCATGGAGGCGGTCAGCGATGCCACGGCCGCAGTCGTCCCGGTCCTCTTCGGCGGCCGGGCCATCGACCTCGGCCCAGTCCAGGATGCCCTGACCGAACGGGGAATCGTTGTCATCGAGGACGCCGCGCACGCCTTCGGCTCCCGCAACGGTCCACGTCACGTGGGCGCTTCCGGTACCGCCCTGACGTGCTTCTCCTTCGGCCCGATCAAGAACCTCACTTGTGGGCAGGGCGGCATGGTCATCCCCCGCACAGGTGAGGAAGCCGACGCGATCCGCCGGATCCGGCTCCTCGGCGTCGCGCAGTCCCAGAGCGAACGCGCGAACACCACCACCTACCGTGTGGACGGCTTCGGCCTGCGCTACCAGCTCTCCGCCATCAACTCGGCCATCGGGCTGGCTCAGCTCAGTCGCTTTGCCACCACCGTGCGTGCCCGCCGCGGCCTGTGGCGCTCCTACCGGGACGCGCTCTCCGGGCTGGACGGCGTGACGCTCATTGACGTCGGCGCCCACCATGCGGTGCCCCACCTGTGCCAGGTCCGCGTACCGCACCGGGACGAGGTTTTCTCGGACCTGCGGGCCCAGGGCGTCGGTGTCGGCGTCCACTACCCGCCCAACCACCTCCAGCCCGCTTTCGCGGCCTGGCGACGCACCTTGCCGGCCACCGAAAGGGTCGCTGCGGAGATCCTGAGTCTGCCCTTCCACCAGCACCTCACCGAGACGGACATCGACCACGTGGTCTCTGCCCTCGGTCAGGCACTCAAGTCGGCTGGAGCGTCGTGATGCGCAACCTGTTGACCGTGTGCCTGGGCAACCACTGCCGCTCCCCGTTCGCCGAGATCGCGCTCACCCGCAGGGGCGGAACGACAGTCGCAGTCCGTTCAGCGGGCCTGATCGGCAAGTGGCAGGACCAGCCCGCCAACCCGTCCATGATCAACGCTGCCCGGCGACTGGGATTTGACCTCACCCCCCACCGGGGGCAGCAGATCACCCTGGACATGCTGCACTGGGCGGACGACGTCCTAGCGATGGACGCCAGCGTCCTCGAAGCGCTCCAAGCGATCTGCGGTGAGGGGAACGCACACAAACTCGGCCTCTACCTTCGCGACCGCGACGTCCCCGACCCGATGGGCCAGGGCGACGACGCGTTCAACAACTGCGCCACGCTGATCGAGTCGGGCACCGCCCTCCACACCGGCAGCCGCCGCCCGTGACTTGGCGGGGTCAGCCGGACGCGGCGGACAGGATCACGTCCACGAGCCTGTCCGCGGCGTCCGGGCGTCCATGGGCCCTGGCCGCAATCGCCATCGCCTCTCGCTGCGTCGGATCGCCGAGGAGCGGAGTGACCGCTTCGCACAGCCCGTCCCCGGTGACCTCCCCCACGAGAGCGACCGCTGCTCCTGCCTCCTCCAAGTACCGGGCGTTGTGGGCCTGCTCGCCTCCCGCCGAAGAGGCGAGCGGGATGAAGACCGCTGGCTTGCCGAGGGCGGTCAGCTCGGCCAGGGTGCCCGCACCACTGCGGGAGATCACCAGGTCGGCCAAGGCCAGCACGTCCGGTAGCTCCGGCCCGACGAACGGCACCAGGTGGTACCGGGCGGCCGGCCCGGGAGGCAGGTCCGCCGCACGGGCGAGCAGACCCTCGTAGTGGGCCGGGCCGCACTGGTGAACCACGTTGGTGCGCTCCAGCAGCCATGGGAGCACGTCCCCGATCACAGAGTTGATCTGCTGGGAGCCCTGCGCACCGCCGGTGACGTACACCGTCGGCAACCGGCGGTCGAAGGCGTGCAATCCCAGTGCCGCAACGGCCTTGTCCGGCTGGCCGGTCAGCACCTCCGGCCTCACCGGGTTGCCGGTGACCACGGCCGACGGCCGGACGTCCGGCGGCAGAAGAGGCAGGGTCGATTCCGAAGACACCGCGATCTTCGTCGCAGAACCGGCGAGCTTGCGGTTGGCGAGGCCGAGTCGGACAGTCTGCTCGTGCAGCACCAACGGCACCCGGCACAACCGGGCAGCCAGCCCGGCCGGGACCGCGACGTAGCCGCCCGTCGCCAACACGACATCCGGCCGGAAACCGGCCACTGCCTTGCGGGCCTGCGCGACGCCCAGCGGTACTCGCGCCATGTCGCGCACGTTGGCTGGAGACGCCAACTTCAAGGGATTGGAGGAGCGACGGATCTTGCCGGTGGCCACCGTGGCGAACGGGACACCCTCCGCCGGCGCGACGCGAGCCTCCAACCCGTCGGGTGTGCCGATCCACAGAACGTCGAGGGTGCCACCGGCAGCACTCAGCCGGGCCTGCAACGTGCGGATGGCGGTCAGGGCGGGATAGGTGTGGCCGCCGGTGCCCCCTCCCGTAACGATCAGACGGAAGGCGCTCGGCAAGGACGCTGGTTCGTTCACGTCGCGCACCCTACTGGTCCGACCGGTGCCTGGCGGGCGATTCGAGCCGCGCGCTTCAGGTGCCCTACGCCTCGGGGCCGCCACCCTGCCCTTCGATCAGCCGCCCGCCTGGTCCGCGGAACGGACGTCCTCCGCAACCGTCAGGCACTCCGCACCCCTTCAAGGGGCAATGACCCGAGACCACCGGGCAGGTACACGGCGACTCCGTTGTACTGTTCCTTGCCGAGGCCGACCGTTTGATGACTGCCTGTGATCAGGGAGGCAATCAGGGAGGCCTCCACCCCTCATCAGACGCACACCGGGAGAAGAGATCCCATGGTCTTCGGGCGCTCTCAGCGACGCCGCAAGCCTGCCGTCGATCCGGTAACCCTCAAGATCCTTGTGGCGGGCGGCTTCGGGGTCGGGAAAACGACACTCGTCGGCGCGGTGAGCGAGATCAGACCCCTGCGCACCGAGGAGCTGCTGACCGAGGCGGGACGGCCGGTGGACTCCACCGAGGGCGTCGAAGCCAAGCGGACCACCACCGTGGCCATGGACTTCGGCCGGATCTCGGTGCGCGAGGACCTCATCCTGTACCTCTTCGGCACGCCGGGACAGGACCGCTTCTGGTTCCTCTGGGACGAACTCGCGCAGGGTGCCCTCGGCGCGGTCGTCCTCGCCGACACCCGCCGGCTCAGCGACTGCTTCGCCGCGGTGGACTACTTCGAGCGGCGCGGCATCCCCTTCTCGCTCGCCGTCAACTGCTTCGACGGGGCCGAGCGGTTCGCCGCCGAAACGGTGCGCGAGGCGCTCGACCTCGACCCGGAGGTGCCGGTGATCCTCTGCGACGCACGGGACCGGGACTCCGCCAAGGAGGTCCTGATCTCCGTCGTCGAACACGCCATGGAGACCGGCGCGGACCGTCCCCGGCACGCCACCACCTGACAGGAGTCGCGGCCCACCACCGGACGTGGCCCACCACCGGAGCGGCCCAGGAGGCCGCACCGGCTCTCCCGGACGGCCCGCAACCGGCCGTAGCCGCCCCGCCGCACTACGGCCGGGGGCGGAACCGGGGCAGGGAACGGCCGGGCAACCTCCTGCCGGGAACCATCCGGCCCGGCGCCAATCGCGCCGCTCAGCGGACCACGACCACCGAGGACGCGTGCCCGAACAGCCCCTGGTTCGCCGTGATCCCGGCCCGCGCCCCCGGGATCCGGCGGTCGCCCGCGCGCCCGCGCAGTTGCTGCACCAGCTCGTACACCTGGGCAATGGCCTGTGCGGGAACGGCCTCCCCGAACGAGGCGAGACCGCCGCTCGGGTTGACCGGAATCCGGCCGCCGAGCGTGGTGGCCCCCTCCCGCAGCAGCTTCGCGCCCTCCCCGGCCGGGCAGAGCCCCAAGTCCTCGTACCAGTCCAGTTCCAGGGCGGTCGACAGGTCGTAGACCTCCGCCAGCGACAGATCCTCCGGCCCGAGCGCGGCCTCCTCGTACGCGGCCCGGACGACCGAGGCCCGGAAACCGAGTGCGGGCGGCTCCACCGCGGCCGCCGAATCGGTCGCGATGTCCGGCAGATCCGGCACGGTCCGGGGGTACTGCGGGGTCACCGTGGACACCGCCCGGATCCGGACCGGGTCCCGCACCCCCTGCCGCCGGGCGAATGCGGTGCTCGTCAGCACCAGCGCGGCGGCCCCGTCGGAGGTGGCGCAGATGTCCAGGAGCCGCAGCGGATCGGCGACGACCGGGGAGGCCGCCACCTGGCCGGCGGAGACCGCGGTGCGGTACCGGGCGTGCGGATTGGCCGCCCCGGCAGCGGCGTTCTTCACCTTGACCTGGGCGAAGTCCTCGACGGTGTCACCGTGCAGATGCATCCGGCGGCGGGCCGCGAGCGCGAAGTACGCCGGATTGGTGGCACCGAGGACCCGGAACCGCAGCCAGTCCGGGTCGTCCGGACGCTCACCGCCCGCGGGTGCGAAGAAGCCCTTCGGCGCCGCGTCCGCACCGACCACCAGCACCACCTCGGCCAGACCCGCCAGGATCTGCGCGCGGGCGGTGTCCACCGCCTGCGCCCCCGAGGCGCAGGCCGCGTAGACGCTGGTCACCCGCGCTCCCTGCCGGCCCAGCGCCTGCGTGAAGGTCGCGCCCGCGACATGACCGGGGTAGCCGCACCGCACCGTGTTGGCACCGACCACCGACTCGACGTCCGTCCAGTCGAGACCCGCGTCGGCGAGCGCGGCGCGGGCCGCCACGGTGCCGTACTCCACGAAGCTGCGGCCCCACTTCCCCCAGGGGTGCAGACCCGCGCCGAGGACCGCCACCTCCCGGGTCACGGCCGCCCACCTTCGGACTCCCGCCCGTCGGCCCCGCCGCTCACCGGCCGGAAGTGCCAGGTGGTCCAGGTCCGTTCGGCGTCCTCGTTCAGCACCCCGGGAACGACCTCGACCACCATCCCGACGGCGAGGTCCGCCACGGACACCCCGGGAGCGGCCTGGCCGAGCACGATCATGCGCTCGGCCGCCAGCTCCACCGCGACCAGGGTGTACGGCACCCACTCCCGGTCGGGGTCGGAGACGTACGGGGGCGGCGGCCGGTAGCGGCCGTCGGTGTAGGACCACACCCGTCCTCTCGGGGAGAGCGGGACCTCGGTCAATTCCGTCCCGGCACAGCGGGGGTTGCGGCAGAAGTGGTCCTCGCGGGGGAAGAAGACCGAGCCGCAGGCGGCGCAGCGGGTGCCCAGCAGCCGGAAGCCCGGCTCGCCGGTCTCCCCGCCCGGGCCCTCGTCCGTGCGGTCACCGCGGAACCAGCCGGCCACCACAGGCGTACGGATGCGCGACACGGCCCCTCCCAGCAATCTGACGGCATGTCAGAAGCTTCCCATGGTCCGGGCCTTCCTCGCGAGACCGCGTCAGGAGTGCTCCGCACGCCATGCCGCGGCGATCTCCGCCAGCTCCCGGTCGCGGCCCGCCAGCATCATCCGGATCATCCGCGCGTCCCCCCGCAGGGACCAGGCCGGGTGCCCGAAGGTGGCGGGGTTGTTCCCCTCGATGAGGAAGTGCGCGGGCCACGCGGTCCCGTAACCGATCACCGGCAGCGCCGCGAGGAACCGCCGGCGGCCGCTCACCAGCCCGTAGGTGCTCAGCGCGAGCCCGGTCAGGGTGCCGGTCAGATGGATCCAGCGCGTGGCGGCCCGGGAGTGCATGGCCACGTAGTACGGCCAGAACTCCTCGTACGAGGTGAATATCCGCTGCGTCATCCCCGCACCGTAGTGCGCGCCGCGCCGCACCGGGAGCCCCGGCTCGGTGTCGCGTCCCGAACGCCCCGGCGCCCTCCCTCCTCGTCGCCTCGGAGGCTCCCCTTCCGCCGCCTTCCGGCGCTTCCGCTTCCGCGCGACTGATGTCTCGCGCCCGGCCCGGGGCGCACGAGACCGGGGCCGACAACACTCGTCAGACCGGGGAGGCAACCTGCGCGGCCGAACGCCGGTCCTGCTGACGGGCCGGAATCGGCGAACTCCGGTTCCACGGGCTCCGGTCCGCGTCCCCGACCGCGGTCGGAGCGGCGCGGCGGAGCCGGAGGCACGACAAGAACGGAAGGAATCCGTATGGAGGATCCACAGATACCCGGCCGCACCCCGTACCGGGTGCCGGCCGCGGTGGTCGCCGGGTCACTGGTCGCGGCGCTCGCCGCCGCCGGCCCGGCCGCGGCGGCGAGCCCGAAGGCGGCGCGGGCCGACAAGGCGCCGAAGGTCTCCTGCACCTCGCAGCAGCAGGGCCTGGCGACCAAGCTGTCCCAGCACATCAGGAAGGCGGTCGACGGCCGCAAGGGCACGATCGCCCTGGCCGTGCACGACCGCCGCACCGGCACCCGGTGCACCCTCGGCGCCGACCGGAAGTTCGACTCCGCGAGCGTCGTCAAGGTCACCGTCCTCGGCGCCCTGCTGCGCCGGGCGATGGAGGAGAACCGGGAACTCACCCGAAAGGAGGTGAAACTGACCACTTCCATGATCACCAAGTCGGACAACGAGGCCACCAGCACACTCTGGCGGCAGCTCGGCACCCGCGGCATCCAGCACTTCCTGAGCCTGGCCGGCATGACGCGCACGGTGCCGGGAGCGGACGGCTACTGGGGTCTCACCCAGGTCACCGCCGGTGACCAGATGAAGCTGCTCGACCTGCTGACGTCCGACAACGACGTGCTCGACCGGGACGCGCGGAGCTACGCCGGCGGCCTGATGCAGCGGGTCGTGGACGGCCAGCGCTGGGGCACCCCCGCCGGTGCGCCGGACACGTCGACCATCGGGGTCAAGAACGGCTGGCTGAGCCGCTCCAGCCACGGTTGGCGGGTGCACAGCGTCGGCACGTTCACCGGTGGTGGGCACGACTACGGCATCGTGGTCCTCTCCCACGGCAACCGCACCATGGACTACGGCATCGCGAGCATCCAGGGCGTCGCCCGCCGGATCCACCAGGATCTGGCCCCGGCCGCCTCGTCCGCCGAGCGGTTCGTCCCCGCGACACCGCGCAAGGGCACCCTCGACCGGGCCGTCCCGCAGGTGCCGGGCGCCGAGTAGCCCGACGGGGCCGGACCGTGTCGCCGCACGGTCCGGCCCTCTTTCGTCCCCTCACGGTCCGGCCCCTCTTTCGTCCCCCCGCTGTCCGGGACGGCGGCCGGCACCGCCGGAACCGGGGCCCGTGCAACGGTCGGTCGCGACGGCCGTGATCGTATGACGCCGTACCGCAACGCCCCCGGATCAGCCGTCGACGAGGAGTCCGCCCCATGACCACCGACGACCGGACAGCACCGCCGCACGCCGGCAGCGAGCGCGAGACGCTGCGCGCCTTCCTCGACTACCACCGCGCGACACTCGCCAGGAAGTGCGAGGGGCTCACCGACGAGGAGCTGCGGCAGCAGTCCATGCCCCCGTCGACGCTCTCCCTGCTCGGCCTGGTCCGGCACCTGGCCGAGGTGGAACGCGCCTGGTTCCGCCGGGTGTTCGAGGACAACGAGGCGCCCATGGTCTGGTCCCGCACCATCGACTTCCAGGCGGCGTACGACGCGAGCCGGTCGACCCGGAGCGAGGCGTTCGCGGCGTGGGAGGCCGAGGTCGAGAACTCCCGCCGCATCGAGCGGGAGGCCGCGTCGCTGGACCTGACCGGCCACCAGCCCCGCTGGGGGACGGCGGTGTCGCTGCGGATGGTGCTGGTCCACGTCCTCCTGGAGTACGGCCGCCACAACGGGCACGCGGACTTGCTGCGCGAGGGCGTCGACGGGGTCACCGGAGCCTGAGCGGCCGGTCGCGCCACGCGGGCGCACCGCACCCCGTGGGGCGGGCCGGCCCTTCGTACCACGGGCGTCCGACGATGCGTCCCCGGCACCCCGGCACCCGGCTACCCCTGCACCCCGACCACCCCACGGCCCCGTCCCGCCACCGGCCTCACCGACGAGAGGTCAGCGAACCCCGGAGGCCAGCGCCCCTCAGAGGTCAGCGCCCCCCGGAGGCCAGCGAACGCCGGTGGACCGGAAAGTCGAAGTAGGTGTCCGGGAACGTCTCCGGCTTGAAGGTGAAGTGCCACCACTCCTCGGGGAGGTTCACGAACCCCTGCCCCTCCAGCGTCCGCTTCAGCAGCGTCCGGTGGGCCCGCTGCACGCCGCCGACCCGTGGATCCTCGGTGTGCGACAGCGTGTCGAAGCAGTCGAAGCCCGTCCCCATGTCCACGGAGTTGTCCGGGAACCGGTCCTCCCGCGGCGCATGGCACGGCACCAGCGGCTCACCCGGCACATACGGACGGGTCGGCCACCCGGGCAGCCTCACCAGCGTCACATCGACCGTGCTGCCCCGGCTGTGCCCGGACTTCTCCGCGATGTAACCGTCCTCGAACAGCCGGGTCTTGTCGACCCTCGGATAGAACTCCCCCTTCATGGCCTGATCGTCGAGCCGCTTCGCCCAGTCGACGAAGTGGTTCACCGCGCGCTGGGGCCGGTAGCAGTCGTACACCTTGAGCGTGTAGCCCTTGCGGAGCAGCGTCCGCTGCGCCCGGTGCAGGGCCCGGGCCGCGGGGGCGGTGAGGATGCACAACGGCTGCCGGTAGCCGTCGATCCGTTCGCCCACGAAGTTGTGCCGGGTGACGTACCGCATCTCCTGCCGGACCGTCGGGTCGACGTCCCGCAGCGCCACGAACTCCTCGGGAGCCCTCGGCTCGGGCTGCGCCCGCGCCACCGGGGGAGCGGCGGTCGTGACGGCCAGAGCGGCGACGGACAGGGCCAGTACGCGCAGTGCGGCGGCAAATCGTGGCATGTCCACGGGATTTACCAGGTGACCGATGCCTCGGGGAAGGGGGCGGGCGGGCCCGTCGGCGGATACAGTGCGCGAATGGCCGATCGGGAACCCTTCTCCCACTGCTCCTCCTGCGGTGCCGCCCATGCGCCCGGCGCGGACTGGCCCCGGCAGTGCCCGGCGTGCGGCGCCATCGCCTACCGCAATCCGCTGCCGGTGGCCGTCGCCCTGCTGCCCGTCCGCGGAGCCGACGGCACCGCCCTCACCGTCATCCGCCGCACCATCGACCCCGGCCGTGGCCGGATCGCCCTCCCCGGCGGCTTCATCGACCACGGCGAGGACTGGCGGGACGCCGTCGTCCGCGAACTGTACGAGGAGACCGGCATCGCGGCCGAGGCGGACCGGGTGGACCTCGCCGATGTGCTCAGCTCGCCCGGCGGACACCTGCTGGTCTTCGGCCTGCTCCCCGAGCGCCCCGTCGAGAGCCTGCCGCCCTCGGCCGGCACGGACGAGACCGAGGGCTGGGAACTCCTGGCGCAGCCGCGGGAACTGGCCTTCCCGCTCCACACCGAGGCGGCCGCGGCCTGGTTCGCCGGCCGGTACCCCCACCGGCCCACGCGCTGACCACGGACGAGGACCGACCCTCTGCCACGTGACTCCGCGCCGGACGACACCCCGCGGCCCTACCGCGCAACCCGTTCCGCCGCGCCTCGCCGACGGACCGATCGTCCCCCCGGCCCCCGCCGTCCGTCCCGACGGACCGATCGTCCGCCCGGAGCCCGCGGTCTGCCCCGACGGCCCATCACCAACGCTTCCCGTCGTCTGTCCGCTGCGCTCGCCCCTCAGCCCCTCACCCGCACCCGGTACCCCGGCTCCCCGCCGTCCGCGCGCTCCACCACGACCCGGCCCTCCTCGGTCCGTGACACGAAGCGTTCGACCGTCGTCCGCGCCCAGCCGTCCCCGCCGTCGGCGACGACATGCCCGCCGCCCCGGCTCCCCGGAGCCGGCGGCCACACCTCCAGCTCCACCCCGCCGTCCTCCGCGGCGACCGGCAGCACCGAACCCGCCCGGGCCAGCACCGGGATCCGCGACAGCGGGGCGTCCACCCGCACCCGCCCCGGCCCGTCGAACACCTCCCCGGTGGCGGTGTCGTACCACCGGCCACGGGGCAGCCGTACCGTCCGCCGGACCGCGCCCGGTTCGAGCACCGGCGCGACGAGCAGCGCGTCCCCCAGCAGAAACGCGTCCTCGCAGTCCCGCAGCGCCCGGTCGCGCGGCGCCGCCCACCACACCGGCCGCACGTACGGCGCGCCGGACCGCCGGGCCAGCTGCGCCAGCGTGACGAAGTACGGCAGCAGCCGCTCCCGTTCACGCAGCGCCGCCCGCGCGTGCTCCAGCACCCGCGGCCCGAACGCCCACGGCTCCCGGGCCCCGGCCGGGACAGCCGCACGCGTGCGGAACAACGGCAGCCACGCCCCCAGCTGGAACCACCGGGTGCAGAGCTCCGGCGACGGCGCACCGGTGAAGGCGCCGATGTCCGGCCCCGCGTACGGCACCCCGCACAGCCCGAGCCCCAGCACCAGCGCCAGCGACGCCCGCAGCCCCGGCCAGCCGGTGGCGGCATCCCCCGACGAGGTCCCGCCGTAGCGCTGCTGCCCCGCCCAGCCGGAGCGGGAGATCACGAACGGGCGCTCCTCCGGCCGCAGCCGGCACAGCCCCTCGTAGCCCGCCCGGGCCATCTGCAGCCCGTAGACGTTGTGCGCCTCCCGGTGGTCGCCGCCCCGGCCCTCCAGGGCGTGCCGCGCCGAACGCGGCAGCGTCGGCTCGCCGAAGGCCGCGAAGGTCACCGGTGCGTTCCTGTCGTGCCACACCCCGGAGAAGCCCGCGGCCAGCCGCTCCGCGTACAGACCGCCCCACCAGGAACGCACCGCCGGGTCGGTGAAGTCCGGGAACACCGCCTCGCCCGCCCGCACCTCGCCGCGCACTTCCCGGCCGCGCGCGTCCCGGACGAACGCGTCCGCCGTCACGCCGCCGTCGTACACCGCGTACCCCGGCTCCGCCTTCACCGCCGGGTCGACGACCGACACCAGCCGCACATCGTCGGCGCGCAGTTCGTCCGCCAGCTCCGGCAGCCCGGCGAAACGGTCCCGGTCCACCGTGAAGGCGCGGTGCCCCCGGTGGTGGCCGGTGTCCAGGTGCAGGGCGGACAGCGGAAGCCCCCGCTCCCGGTGGTCGGCCACGATCCGCCGCACCTCCCGCGCACCGCCGCAGCCCTCCAGGGCGTGCTGGTGGCCGAGTGCCCAGCGCGGTGGCACCGCGGGGGCGCCCGTCAGCGAGACCCAGCCGTGCAGCACCCGCGCCGGGGTGCCGACCACGGTCCAGGAGCGCACCGGCCCGCCGTCCATCCGCACCTCACTGGAGCCCGGCCGGTCGTGCCCGGACCCGGCGCCCTCCTCGCCCTCCCGCAACCGCACCCGGCCGTCCCAGGAGTTGTCGTGGAAGACCAGATGCGTACCGGCGTCGGCCACCACCAGCTGCACCGGCATGGTCAGGTGGAGCGGGTCGTCACCGGGCCCGGAGCTCCCGCCCGGGCCGGAGTTCCAGAGCCGGTACACGCCGTCCCGCAGCCGAGGCCCGGCCGCCCGCCCGCCGAGCCCGAAGAACCGCGCGTCGGCCGGTACCTCGGACCGCTGCACCCAGCGCGCCCCGCCCGGCGCCGGCCCGGACACCGGATCCCACCAGCGCGGCGGCAGATCCCGCCGCAGCACCTTCCCGCCCGGCGTACGGATCTCCACCGCGCCGTACCGGGACACCGCCACCGTCACCCGCTCCGAGACGACCCGCCAGCCGCCGTCCTTGTCCGGCTCCAGCTCCGCCCGGGCGTCCGCCTCCGGACAGCCGTCCGCCAGCGCGTACGACGGTTCCGGTGCGCTGTCGTCCCAGCCGCAGAACACCGCACCGCCCGCCGCGACCCGCACCCGGAGCGAGGACCGCGCGAACCGCACCACCCCGCCGCCCGGCTGTGGTTCGGCCTCCCGGGCGAGCCCCGGCACCCGCGCCCGCTCGGCACCCCGTCCCGGCAGCCCCACCGCGTCGGCCCGCTGCCGCCGCCACGCCGACCGCACGGACCGCCGCCCCTCCGTCGTACCGACCACCTTCACCGACCGCACCAGGTCCCGCCCGTCCATGCCGCTCACCCTGCCATCGACCGGGCACCGCGAGCCGCACGTTCAACAGCCGTTCACCCACGGCGGACGCCGTGTGCCGTCCACGGATTCCGGGTGGGCCGCCCTGGTGCCCGGGCCGATCACGTGGCATCGTCCTGCTCAACCGTTTTCGCACCGGCGCTCCCGCCCCAGCGGGGGAGCGCGGCCCGAGCCGTGGGGCACCGCAGGAACCCCGCGGAACCGGGCGGACGCCGGCCGGACCGTACGGGACGGACCGGCCGCGGCCCACCGGAGCGGACCGGACCCCAGACCGACCGACAGGCGTACAGCCGGGAGCCGTGCCATGACCTCAGCGCCCATCGAACCGACCCCCGCCCCGCAGCCGGAGGCGCTGTGGCGGCCGGGCGCCGATCGCGTCGCCGGCGCGCAGATCACCGCGTTCCAGGAGTGGGCCGCCGACCGCCACGGCGCCCCGCGCGCCGTACCCGGCGACCCGGCCGCCTCCTACGCCGCGCTGCACCGCTGGTCGGTCGACGAGCTCGAACGCTTCTGGCAGGCCGTGGCCGAATGGTTCGACGTGCGCTTCGACACCCCGTACGAGCGCGTCCTCGCCGACCCGGCCATGCCCGGCGCCCGCTGGTTCCCCGGCGCCACCCTCAACTACGCCGAGCACGCGCTGCGCGCCGCCGCCGACCCCGCCCGCGCCGATGACCCGGCCCTGCTCCACGTGGACGAGACCCACGACCCCCGGCCGGTGAGCTGGGCCGAACTGCGCCGCCAGGTCGGCTCCCTCGCCGCCGAGCTGCGCCGCCTCGGGGTGCGCCCCGGCGACCGGGTCAGCGGCTACGTGCCCAACATCCCCCAGGCCGTCGTCGCCCTCCTCGCCACCGCCGCCGTGGGCGCCGTCTGGACCTCCTGCGCCCCCGACTTCGGCGCCCGCAGCGTCCTCGACCGCTTCCAGCAGGTCGAGCCGGTCGTCCTGTTCGCCGTCGACGGCTACCGCTACGGCGGCAAGGAACACACCCGCGCGGAGACCGTCGCCGAACTCCGCCGCGAACTGCCCACCCTGCGCGCCGTCGTGCACATCCCGCTGCTCGGCAGCCCCGCCCCCGACGGGGCCCTCGCCTGGGACGACCTGGTCGCCGGGGACACCGAGCCGGTCTTCGAGCAGGTCCCCTTCGACCACCCGCTCTGGGTGCTCTACTCCTCGGGGACCACCGGTCTGCCCAAGGCCATCGTGCAGTCCCAGGGCGGCATCCTCCTCGAACACCTCAAGCAGCTCGGCCTCCACACCGATCTCGGCCCCGGGGACCGCTTCTTCTGGTACACCTCCACCGGCTGGATGATGTGGAACTTCCTCGTCTCCGGCCTGCTCGCCGGCACCACCGTCGTCCTCTACGACGGCAGCCCCGGGTACCCCGGGACCGGCGCCCAGTGGGGGATCGCCGAGCGCACCGGGGCCACCGTCTTCGGCACCTCCGCCGCGTACGTCATGGCCTGCCGCAAGGCCGAGGTCCACCCGGGCCGCGACCACGACCTCTCCCGCGTCAAGTGCGTCGCCACCACCGGATCCCCGCTGCCGCCCGACGGCTTCCGGTGGATCCACGACGAGGTCGCCGAGGACATGTGGATCGCCTCCGTCAGCGGCGGCACCGATGTCTGCAGCTGCTTCGCCGGGGCCGTCCCCACCCTCCCCGTCTTCATCGGCGAGCTCCAGGCCCCCTGCCTCGGCACCGATCTCCAGGCATGGGACCCGCACGGCAAGCCGGTCGTCGACGAGGTCGGCGAGCTCGTCGTCGCGGGCCCCATGCCGTCGATGCCCATCCGGTTCTGGAACGACCCCGAGGGCCACCGCTACCGGGAGAGCTACTTCGAGATGTTCCCCGGCGTCTGGCGGCACGGGGACTGGATCACCCTCACCTCCCGCGGCACCGTCGTCATCCACGGCCGCTCCGACTCCACCCTCAACCGGCAGGGCGTCCGCATGGGCTCCTCCGACATCTACGAAGCGGTGGAACGCCTCCCCGAGATCCGCGAATCCCTGGTCATCGGCGTCGAGGAGCGGGACGGCGGCTACTGGATGCCGCTCTTCGTCCACCTCGCCGAGGGAGCCGTCCTCGACGACGCGCTCCGCGACCGCATCAAGCGGACCATCCGCGAACAGCTCTCGCCCCGCCACGTCCCCGACGAGATCATCCAGGTGCCGGGCGTCCCGCACACCCTCACCGGCAAGCGGATCGAGGTCCCCGTCAAGCGGCTCCTCCAGGGCACCCCGCTCGACAAGGCGGTCAACCCCGGCTCGGTCGACGACATCGAACTCCTCCGGCACTACGAGACGATCGCCCGCGATCACTCCGCGTAGCACCCGAACCCCATTGTCCGACCCCTCGGTTACGTTGAGTGAGCACTGTTCGACGTACCGAGGGGGAGTCATGGCACGGAAGACCACCAGCACGAACCGCCGGACCGCACGGCACACCCTCCGCCGGGAGGTACCGGGCACGGTCGCCCTGCTCGCCGACCCCGGCGACTTCGCGGCCATGCGGCGCTACCCCGGCTTCGCCTTCACCGACCACGCCACCTACCTCCGGGAGATGGAGGCGCTGCTGCGTGAGCTGGCGGCCGGGGGGCTGCACACCAGCGTGGCCCTCTTCGACCCCGAGGAGTACGAGGCGTTCTGCGCGGAGGCCGGCCTCGACCCGGCGCGGCCGGACAGCCGCGTCCGCTACACCGCCATGGCCGCCGGTGGCGCCACCGTCCCCTACCGGGGCCAGCCGGTCGACCGGCTCGTCCCCGAAGTGGTCGCCGAAGCGGAGCGGCACGCCACGTTCACCTGGGCCACCGCCCTGCTGTCAGCGGCGGACGGCTGCGCCCACTGCGACCGCGGCGCCGGCCGCGCCGCCTACACCCGCGCCTCACGGGCGGTGACCGGGCTCCTCGAAGCCGTCGGCCCCGGCGACCACCACCTGGTGTGCAGCGTGCCCGCCGACGGGGCCTCACTCATCGCGGTCTGCCAGGCGGAATGCCAGGAGGAGGGCCGGGTCCGGGTCCTGGAGTCGGAAGCCCTGATCCTGTGCACCGTCCTGGCCGCGGGCATCGCCACCGGCAGCCGCGGCGGCATCGTCGTCCGCAGCAACGCTCCCGCCCCGCGCGACGCGCCCGGCCGGGACGTGGTCCGGGGCTGGGCACTGCGCGACGGCTGGCCCCGGCCCCTCACCGAGGCCGAGGTGTTCGCGGCCTACTGCACCGACGCCGACACCGGCGAACCGATCCCCCCGGAGCACGGAGTGGAGTACCGCCCCGGAATCCCCCTCCCGCCCCCGGAGGACGACCGCTGAACGCACCGGTGGCCGCCCCGCACCCGCGGAGCGGCCACCGGCCGCGTACCTGAAGCCGCCCCGCGCTCGCCACAGGCGGTGCGGACGGCTCGGGATCACTCCCCGGAGAGCACCGCCTGGGCGGCCAGCCGCGCTTCCTCCGCCGTGTCGGACGCCCGTGCGGCGGCCGCCGCACGCTCGCACTGCGCGAACGTGTGCTTGGCCAGCGTGGCCCGCACATAGGGAATGGACGCGGCGCCCATGGACAGGCTGGTCACCCCGAGACCGGTGAGCACACAGGCCAGCAGCGGATCCGCCGCCGCCTCACCGCACACCCCGCAGCTCTTGCCCTCGGCCTTGGCCGCCTCCGCGGAGAACGCCACGAGATCGAGCAGCGCCGGCTGCCACGGATCCTGCAACCGGGACACCGCACCCACCTGACGGTCCGCGGCGAAGGTGTACTGCGCGAGGTCATTGGTGCCCAGAGACAGGAACTCGACCTCCTGCAGCACCGAGCGGGCCCGGAGCGCGGCGGAGGGAATCTCCACCATCGCGCCGAACTTCGCCTGCAGACCGGCCTCCCGGCAGGCGTCGGCGAACGCCTTGGCGTCGGTGCGGTCGGCCACCATCGGCGCCATGACCTCCAGGTACACCGGCAGCCCCTCGGCCGCCCGGGCGAGCGCCGTCAGCTGCGTCCGCAGCACCTCCGGGTGGTCCAGCAGACTCCGCAGACCGCGCACACCCAGCGCCGGGTTCGGCTCGTCGGACGGAGTGAGGAAGTCCAGCGGCTTGTCGGCCCCCGCGTCCAGCACCCGCACGACCACCCGGCCCTGCGGGAACGCCTCCAGCACCTGCCGGTACGCCTCGACCTGCGCGTCCTCCGACGGAGCGCGCGTGCTGTCGTCGAGGAACAGGAACTCGGTGCGGAACAGGCCCACGCCCTCGGCGCCCGCCTCCACCGCCGCCGGAACGTCCGCCGGCCCGCCGACATTGGCCAGCAACGGCACCTTGTGCCCGTCGGACGTCGCCCCCGGCCCCGTGGCGGCGGCCAGCGCCGCGCGCCGCTCGGCGGCGGCGGCCTCCATCGCGGCCCGCTTCTCCGCCCCCGGCTCGACGAAGATCTCGCCGGTGCTCCCGTCCACCCCGATCACCGTGCCCTCGGCCAGCTCGCCCGCGCCCGGCAGCGCCACCACGGCCGGCACACCCAGAGCACGCGCCAGGATGGCGCTGTGACTGGTCGGCCCGCCCTCCTCGGTGACGAAGCCGAGCACCAGGGCCGGGTCGAGCAGTGCGGTGTCCGCCGGAGCGAGATCACGGGCGATCAGCACGTACGGCTCGTCGCTGTCCGGAACCCCCGGCATCGGCACGCCGAGCAGCCGCGCCACGATCCGGTTGCGCACGTCGTCCAGGTCGGCCACCCGGCCCGCCAGGTACTCCCCGGCGCCGGCGAGCAGCGCCCGGTAGGAGGCGAAGGCGTCGTACACGGCCCGCTCGGCCGTGCTGCCCACCGCGATCCGGCGCTCGACATCGGCCATCAGCTCCGGGTCCTGGGCCATCATGGCCTGGGCCTCCAGCACCGCCTGCGCCTCACCGCCGGCCAGATTGCCGCGGGCGATCAGATCGGCGGAGACGGCCTCCACGGCCTGCCGGGCCCGCCCCTGTTCACGCGGCGCCTCGTCGGTGGGAATCTGCTTCGCCGGCGGCTCCAGCACCGCCGTCCCCATGTGCCTGACCTCGCCGATCGCCACCCCGTGGCTCACACCGACGCCTCGCAGCGTTGTCTCCATTGCACCCGTCTCCGGTTGATGCGGCGAGTCCCTCGCCCCTGCTGTGGATGTCATATGCGCCGGCCCCCGGCGCGGGGCTCACTTCCAGTGGAAGAGAGTGTCGCCCGGCTTGAGGTCGGTGCCGTCGGCGAGGTCGGAGAGTGCCTCGGCCGAAGCCTCGAGCGCCACCACCGGGCACACCGGGGACTTCCCGGTGGCCTCGACAGCGGCAGGGTTCCACCGCACCACGGGGTCGCCGCGGCGCACGGTGTCGCCCTTGCTGACGAGCAGTTCGAAGCCTTCCCCATTGAGCTGCACGGTGTCGATGCCCAGATGGGTCAGCACCCCGTGCCCTTCCCCGTCGACCACGACGAAGGCGTGCGGATGCAGGGAGACGACGATCCCCTCCACCGGCGCGACCACCTCCGACGGCTCGCGCACGGGGTCGATCGCGGTGCCGGGTCCCACCATCGCGCCGGAGAACACCGGGTCGGGCACGGCCGCGAGTCCGATGGCGCGCCCGGCAAGTGGTGAGGTCACGGTGGTCATGGGGGCCTCCCGGGGCGGAGATGAAACGGGTGTCGCCAGTGGTCTGGACGACTTGACCAGAAGAGTAAGTCATAGGAAGAGACGATTCCGTGCACCCGACGGCGGCCGGATCGAGCCCGTGGAGCGGCGAATCGATTTGCCTCGCCCATGGGGAGGCTGTAAGGTCTTGCACCTGCCCTCGACCGAGCACCGCGAAAACATCCGCGGATTCGGCTGGGGCGGCAACCACACCTATCGAACCTGATCCCTTCTCGGATCCGATTCCGCATGCCTGTTCCGCATGCCTGCGGATGACCGGTCGGAGACACGGAAAAGGCCTGATAGAGTTCGGAGCAGCCGAAAGGCAAAAGGCCCCCAACGGCCACTGGATTCGAAACTCGGACCGGAAACGGAACGAAAAAGAGTCTGGTAAGGTTGGAGACAACGAAGGGAAGCGCCCGGAGGGCCCGAAAGGGACTAAAGGAAGCGTCCGTTCCTTGAGAACTCAACAGCGTGCCAAAAGTCAACGCCAGATATGTTGATAACCCCGTCTCCGGGCCATCACGGTCCGAGG